>JBEIFN010000397.1:0-3089 GCA_040382435.1 Alphaproteobacteria bacterium | reverse complement strand
GGGTCGTTCGCGGTGCCCACGCTGCCGACCAAGCGCACTTGGGCCGTCGCGGAAGCGGTGCCGATGACGAGCACGTCGAGGCCGTTGTCGAGCGTGAACGACCGCAGCGCGTCCTCGGGGAGCGTGGGGGCGTCGGCGCCGCGTCGGGCGGCGGTCACGTGCGCGTCGGGGATGGCGGTGGGCGTGGGGGTCACGGACAGCGCGTTCAGCAGGCTGGGTTGCCCCAGGCGCGCGTCCCGGTCCTTGGCTTCGCGGCGTGCGACGGCCGGCACGGCGTCGGTGTTCGGTGTGCCCGCTTGCGCGATCACGAGCCGGGCGCGGTCGCGCGTCAGCCAGCGTTTGACGAACTCGCGGACGCCCTTGAGGTCGTAGGTGGTGACGTTTCGCAGCCGGTTGGACGCGAACAGCGCGTCCCCTGCGAGGTGCAGGCCCGTCGACAGCGACGCCGCGCGGCTCCCTCGAAGCCCGCTCAGCTCGTCGGCTTGCCGCACACCCTCCACGAGCGTGGCGCGCTGGGCGAGCGCGCGCGCGGCGTCGACTTCGATGTCGTTCTCTTGGTCGAGCACGTAGCTGAGTTGGTCGAGGATGCGGTCCCCGACGCGCTCGGCGGAGGTGGCGGCCTCGGGCTTGAGCTGCGCCCCGCACGCGAGCAGCGAGGCTTCGACGCCCGGGACGACGAAGCAGCCGAGGAGGCGGTCGAGCGCAGGCTCGTTGGTGAGGTGTTTGGCCACCACGCCGTGCACTGTGCGCGCCACCACTTCGTGCAGCGCGTCGCCGTCGCGCCAACCACCCGGGAGCGACCAGACGGCGAACACGGTGGGTGCGTCGAGCGCTGCGGACAAAGACAGTGGCCCACCCGGGGGGGGCGTGGGCGGGTCCTGGGCTTCCTTGAGCTTGGCGAGGCCCGGACGGCGCGTCCCGAGCTCGAGCGCGCGGCTCTTGTCTCCGGCTTGCGGTGGCCAACACCAGCGGCTGCTCGGGTCGGACGTGTCGATCTCCTCCCAAGACAGGAACGCGCGGCAGCTCACATCCGCGGGCTTGAGGCGCGCGTCCACGAGGGGGAGCGGGAGGTTGCCGACGATCTGGCCCGGTCCGACGTAGCCTGACTCGTCGGGCCAGCCGCCCACCAGCGTCAGCGTGGACGTCGGCGGCAGGATCCGCTTGGCGGCCCAAGCGCGAAGCTCAGCGACGGTGGGCGGCGTGGGGGACGCGATCGAGGTGCGGTAGGGGTGACCGTCGGGGAACACGGCGGCGGCGAAGGCGCGTGCGAGCAGTGGTGCCTGTTGGTCGGCGAGGCGCGCCCGAGCGGCGCGGTCGGTCGCGACGGCTTGGGCGGCGGTGGCCACGGTGCCGTCGGTGACGCCGGCGAGGGGGTCGGTCCACAGGTGCGCGAAGGCGCGCACGACCGCCGCGGTCTGATCCTTGGGACAGGCGGCCTGAAGCTCGAGGGCGTCGGGGCCGACGAGGCCGTCGATGTCGCAGCCGAGATCGGTCACGAGGTGGTCGCCGAGTCGGATCCCCGGAGCGACCTCGGAGCGCCACCAGGCGCGCTCGAAGACGTCCGCCCAGCCGGTCTGACCGGCCGCTTCCGCGCGCCAGCCGAGATCGACGACCGCGGTCAGCGCGATCAGGCCGTTGTCGGTGTCCTCGTGGAGCGCGATCTGCAGTCCGCTCGGCAAGCTGCCAACGTCCACGCGGTTCTGCATCGAGGGCAGCTTGAGGTCGAGCGTGGGCACAGCGGGCGTACCGTCGGCCCACGCGGGCGTCGCCAGCGACAGCAGGAGGGGGAGGGTCCATCGGCTCGACATGCGCGCTCCAAGCGTGCCGCATCGTATGACGCCGCGCGCCGCGAAGGAACCCTCGGGCCGCGTTTGGGCTTGCGTGGTGCAGGGCACCGCGGCATGGCGGCTGGCGCTGGGGGTGGACGTGAGCCGCTGTACGACCTGCCGACGTCCTGTGGCGCTGTGTCTCTGTGATCGCGTCGTTCCCCTGCAAGGGAACACTCGCGTGCTCGTGCTTCAGCACCCTCAAGAGCCCGACGAGGTCTTGGGGACGGCGCAGATCTTGGGGGCCGCGCTCTCGACCGTGCGGATTCGCGTGGGGTTGAGCTGGCCCAACCTCAGCGCCGCTTGGGGGGAGGCCGTGACGCCCGGGCGTTGGGCGGTGCTGTGGCGCGGCTCGCTGCCCGCTGGTGCCGTGCCTTCCAGCGTTCCCGTGGTGCGTCTCGACGCGTCGGGACATCCGCGCCCAGCGCAGCACCGCTGGGACGGCATCGTGGCGCTCGACGGGACGTGGTCGCAGGGCAAGACGCTGTGGTGGCGCAACCCGTGGCTCACCAAGCTCGACCGCATCGTGCTGCAGCCCGCCGAGGCAGGCATCTACGGCCGGGTCCGTCGGGAGCCCGATCGCCACGCCGTCAGCACACTCGAAGCCGTCAGCGACGCGATCGTTGCGAACGGCGACGACCCGGAGGTCCGTCGACAGCTGCGCGGTTGGATGCGGACCTTGGTGCAGCGCGCGCGTGACACCGACCCCCGACGACCGAAAGTCTTGGTCCCAACACCCCCCTCTGACGTCTGACTGAATTTGTTCGAATACCGCCTGTGGCGGTGTTTGCTTGATGCAGATGTGAGAATGTCGACGGCTTGTCAGGGCCGTCGACAACGCTGTCGACGTCGCCGTACCCTCGCCCTGACTTTGTTTAGAGGGGGGGCAATGCCGCGCATCGTCGAAAATTTTGCGACACGGGCCCGCTGGGTGTGGCTGGTGGTCGTCGCCGACGGATGCGCCTCTTGGACGGTGCCGCTGTCGTGGGAGGGCGCAGCAGATGTGGCCCAACCGGACGCCGCGAGCCTGGTGCCCCCTGGGGGATTTGAGTCGTTGGAGTTGCCGATCGCGTTCTCTTTGGGGGACGTCGCGGCCGATCTCGAGGTGGACCCGGGCGCGGTCGTGACGCTGCGCGTGCTGGACGTCTCGGTGGAGTCCGCGGACGGCGCGCCGCTCGATTTTCTCAGCCAGATCGAGTTGACCGCGACGCTCGGACTCGACGAACGGACGCTCGCCGCGAGCTACGCGTTGGCGTCAGGGGC
>JBEIFN010000396.1:0-3091 GCA_040382435.1 Alphaproteobacteria bacterium | reverse complement strand
TCGTTGAGCAGCAAGCGCGTAGGCTCCTGCGTTTGGCCCAAGTCCGACATCAGGTAGAGGTCATCGTCGCCGTCGCGGTCGGCGTCGAGGAAGCCGCCGAGGAAGCCCCACGAACGTCGCGCCTCGTCGGGCAGGCGGTCCGAAGCGTCGACGTAGCCCGTAGGCTCACGCAGGTAGAGCCGATCGGGCTCACCGTCTCCGAGCGCGGCGGCGGAGGGGAGGCCCTCGTCAAAGTAGCCGTGTCCAGCGACGTACAGGTCGAGGTCGCCGTCGAGGTCGACGTCGGAGAGCGACGCGCCGGTGCTGTGGGCGTCTGGTGCGGGGTCGAGCCCCCAACGGAGGGTGGCGTCCTCGAAGGTGCGCGGTGCGGTCTGTTCGAGCAGTGTGCTCGCCACGCCGCGCCCGGAGACAAACACGTCGAGATCCCCGTCGTCGTCGCCGTCGAACGCGGTGGCGCCGAAGTAGCCGCGGACCGAGGTGGCGGCAGCGGTTTGGATGAGCACCTGCCACCCGGAGGCGCCCGGCACCGCGTCGGCGGTGCCCCAAGCGACGAGAACCTCCCGTTCACCCACGACCACCACGTCGGAGCGTCCGTCGCGATCGAGATCGACGATCAGCCCGTTGCCGCCCTGCACGTGCCGATGCGCCGTATCGAGCGTCGTGAGGAGGCGGACGTCGAAGTCGCCGATGCGGCGTCGGGGGTCGTTCGACGCGCAGGGGGTGTCGGCACCTTCGAGGAGGCGAGCGGGTGCGACCGCGGCCGCATCGGGAGGCTCGCTGGGGGCGCTGGTGTCCGCGGCGGGGGCATCGATGTCGGGCCGGGAGGTGTCACCGGCGTCGGATGCGGGCCGGGTGCAGGCGAGCACGCCGCATGCGACCAGCCACGGCGCGACGCGCGTCACGGTGCGCGGGCTCGTGCGACGCGATGGACGGCCCGGGTCGGTACCTCGTCGAAGCGGTCGGTGGTGCCATCGGGCCAATGAACCTCGACGCGGTCGACGACGTCGACGTTGCCGAGTCCGATGTGAAGCCGGTACGGCATCCCGCCGCCGAAGCCGGTGCCACCGGCGCGCACGGTGCGAACCCAGACGCGCGCGCCGTCGTAGACGCGGATCTGCGCGCCGACGGCGCGGGTGTTCGGTGCGTCTTGGCGCAGATCGAACGCCACCCAAGATTCGGTGGTGCAGCGAGAGACATGGAAGATGACGGAGCCGTCGGCCTGCGACTTGACGAGATCGAGGGAACCGTCGCCGTCGAGGTCTCCGGCCACGAGGCCGCGCGAGGGGCCGACGTCATCGGTGCGCTCGTTCCGTGCGAGATCGGAGAACGTCCCGTTGCTGGACTGGACGAACATCGCGTCGGGCTGCTGGAGGACGTTGTTGTTGCCAAATCGGGTGTTGAGGAACCCGTAGTTGACGCCGATGTCGGCAGCGCCGTCGTTGTCGACGTCGAAGATCTGCGGGCTCCAGCCCACCGTTTGCGGAGGTTCTGTGTCGAATCTCGCCGCCGCGGAGGTCTCGAACCATCCACCCGCGGTGTTGCGGAACAGGCGTTGCCCGTCCCATGCCACGACGGCGAGGTCCTCCCGTCCGTCTCCGTCGACGTCACCGATTCCGAGCCCCATCCCTGCGAACGGGGCGTCGAGGCCGAGGGCGTCATCGTCGGCGATGAACTGCCCGCCGTCGTTGCGCGCGAGTCGACACGGCTCCTTCGCGCCCCCAAAGTCGTTGATGGTGTACAGATCGAGGTCGCCGTCCGCGTCGGCGTCGAACCAGCCACCGAGGAACGTGTAGGCCGCCTGCACGGACGCCGGGAGGCGGTCGGAGACGTCGGCCCAGCCTGCCTCCTCCCGCAAGAAGAGGTACGACGGGTCGGCTGCCCCGAGCAGCTCTGGTGACGCGACGGTCTCGTCGACGAAGCCGTGACCGGCGACGAACAGGTCGAGATCGAGGTCGCCGTCGATGTCGGCGAAGCTCATCGCGGCCGTGTGATGCCCAGAGGGGAGAGCGATGCCCGTCGGCGTCTGGGGCGCGTACACGCGCGGTGCGGTCTGAAACAACCATGCGCTCGGGACGCCTCGGCCGGAGATCGCCAGATCGAGATCGCCGTCATCGTCGAGGTCGACGGGCAGCACGCTGAACAAGCCCGCGACGGGGTCGTCGTCGACCTGCGTCCACAGCCGCGTGACCGGCGTGTCGGCGATCGCGACACCGGCTTGCTGATACCAAGCCCACACGCCCTGTTCCGACACGGCGACGACGTCCAGCCGCCCGTCGTCGTCGAGATCGGCGATCGCGGCATTGCCGCCTTCGAGGTGGGCGTTCCCCCCCTCGGGGGCCGAGAACGTGCTGCGGATGTAGCGTCCGAGGGTCTCGGAGGCGGACGGGTCGTCGCAGGCGATGGCCACGCCCGGCGTCAGCGTCGCTGAACCCCACGTGGCGGCGCTGGGCCCGGTCTCGTCGATCGGGGCCGTCTCTTCGTGTGTGCTGCTCTCGGCGGTCTCGACCGCGGGCGTATCGCCGGTGTCGGGAGGATCCGGGTCCGGTCGGGTACAGCCGAGCGTGGCGAGGCCAAGCACCCAGAGGCTACGGGCTCGGTGCTTCATGGCGGTCCAGGCGGTGGTGGGATCGCGTCGGGACGTCGAACACCGTGTCGACCTGGCCGTCGGGCCACGTGACCTCGACGCGGTCGAGGCGGCTGACGTCGCCCAGTCCAAAGTGCAGCTCATGGGGCTGGCCGACGCCGAAGCCGGTGCCACCTTCACGCACGCGACGGATCCACACCCGGTCGCCCGACCAGGCGCGGACCACGGCGCCGACGGCGCGCGGGTTGGGCCCAGGTTGGCGCAGTGTGAGCATCATCCACGAGGCGGCGCCGCAGCGGCTCAGACCGAGCGTGATCTGCCCGTCGGTACGAACCTTGAGGATGTCGAGCCAACCGTCGCGGTTGACGTCGCCGAGGCCGACGCCGCGTGTCGGACCGGGGTCGTCGACGCCGCCGATGGCCGCAGCGTCGACGAACGTGCCGTTGCGCTGGTTGAGGAAGAGCGCGTCCCGCTGGATATTGGTGTTGCCGTCGCCGAACTTGGTGA
>JBEIFN010000395.1:0-3118 GCA_040382435.1 Alphaproteobacteria bacterium | reverse complement strand
GTCGTCGACCTGTACTGTGGCGTCGGCACCATCACGCTCGCCGCGGCGCAGCGGACCGGCTGGGCGCTCGGGATCGAAGAGGTCAGCAGCGCGACCGAGGCCGCCGCCGACACGGCGCGGCGTCACGGCCTGCGCGCCGAGTTCCTCACCGGCCGCGTCGCCGACGTCCTCGACGAGGCCAGCCCCCGCCTCGCCGACCTGCGCCCCGTCGTCCTCGTCAACCCCGCCCGGCGCGGTCTCGAGGACGGCGTGCTCGAGCAGATCACCGAGCTGCACCCTCGCCGCATCGGCTACATCTCCTGCCATCCCAAGGCGCTCGCGCGCGACCTCGCGAAGTTCCGGGCGGCGGGATTGACGATCGGCGAGATCACCCTGTACGACATGTTTCCGAATACGGCGCACGTGGAGTGCTTCGTCGAAATCCGCGATCCGTCCGCCGACGGCCTGGTGCGCCGCGCACCGCGTCGGTCCCGACCCGGAGGCCAAGCATGATCGGCTCCCTGCTGTTGCGCGCACTGCTCGCGTCGGGCGATGCGCGCGCCCAAGAGGGTGGCGCCCTCGCGCCGATCCAGCTCGACACCGTCCTCATCTCCGGATTTGAGGCCGCTCAACCCTTCCTCGCCGCCGAGGCCCTGCGGGTGCGCAGCCTCGTCGAGCGCGCGCTCGCCGACGACCACCTCGTGGTCACGATGGCCGAGATCCCGAAGTTCCAGGACACGACCGCCGAGGTCTACCTGCAGAGCTGTCCTGCAGGACAGTACCTGGGTTGCGTCTTCGTCCTAGGCGAAAAGGCGAGCACCGACTACGCGATCGCCGGACGCATCTCGGCGACCGATGGCGGCTATCGGGTGGTGTTGAGCTTCATCGACGTCCGAGAGAGCCGCTTGCGGATGGATCTCGACGTCATCCTCGATGGCAACAACGACGTCGCCTTCCAGGACGGTGTTCGAAAGGCGCTCGGCGCGATGCTGCAGGGCGAGGTCCAGTCGCTCGCCGCCGATCCCGAGGCCGAAGCCGCCGCGGCCGCCGAGAAGGCCAAGCGCGACAGCAAGGCCGGCAAGTTCGCCGAAGAATCCGTCTACGAGCGTCCCGCCGACGCGCCCGATGACCCCGTCGCGCGCGAGGAGGCCAAGACGGTGGCGCGCAGCGCGGTGCCCACGACGGGACGCCTGTCGGCCGCCGAGATGGCCGCGCTCGACGCCGAGCCGGGAACCAAGCCCTGGGACCGCGCCGACCTGACGCGCAGCCAGTACCGCACCTACCGGGCGAGCGGCCTCAAGCTCGCCGACTTCCAGGACCGCCTGCTCGGACGGAAGGGCCAGGTTTTGCTGCGCCTCTCGGGTGGCGGGGCGTACGGCGCTTGGTTGCAACTCCATCAGACGGGCTTCGTCCTGACCACCGACGCCAACCCGAGCAACGCCAAGCCCGCGGACGTCGTCGGCCAGTCGAGCGTGCAGAGCCAGCAGCCGAGCGCCTCCGGACTCGCCAACTTCGAGCTCGACATCGGCATCAACCGCTGGCTTGAGGTCGGCGTGTTCGGTGGGCTTCGGATCGCCCCGTACCAAGCGCGCTTCGACCTGAGCTACGAGGGGGACGCCGAGCCGGCCTCGACCCCGTTCCTGGTCGACCGACGCACGGCGATGAGCACACAGGTCGGCGCGCGGATCGGCGTCATCCCGTTCCCCGCGTGGCTGGCCCGCCCGACGCTGCACGTTGGCGGATCTGCTTGGTTGGGCAACAGCCTGCGCGCCCGCGTCGATGTCCCCGACTACCTGCTCGCGTCGCAGATCCGACCGAACAACAACCTCTTCGTCCACATCAACCCGGGCTTCGAGGTCGCACCGGGGCGGTGGATCCTCGTGTTCGCGCGCGCCGACATCGACGTCCCGGTCACGGGCCGCATCCTGCAGATCTTCAAGGAGAATGCGGGCCAAGTCCTACAGGCCAACCGGCCGTCGGAGACCACGACCAACGGCCCCTCGCTGGGCGCGAGCGTTGGGGTCGCTGTCCGGCTCCCCGTCGGCCCCGAGCGGCGGTTCTGACCGCTAGCTCGGCGGGAGAAGGTCGGGGTCGAGCACCAAGTCGGCGGGAGCGGGCGGGGTCCGCAGTCGGAGGGTCTCGTGCAGGACACGCATCTCGTCGATCATGCGCTGCCCGAGCGCGGTCGCGTCCGCCGTCTCGAGCACCGCACCCATGCCGCGGTGGTTGCCCTGAAGCACCTCGTAACGACGACGAACGTACAACTCCGACTTGGCGATCGGATGATTGAGCGTCGCGAGGCGCTCGTGAAGCGCGGAGACCGGCACGAAGGCGTGGACCGCGAGCAGCACCCCCCACAGGGGTCGAAGATCGGGCCGCACCGGTGACTTCGTCCAGGCCGTCATCCCGTTGTGGACGATCGGATCACGGAACGACAGCAGGTTGGCCTTGGTGTGCTGCGTCTCGTGGACCATCGCCTCGGCGACCGTGAGGACGTGATCGCACAGCGTGAGGTACGCGATGCCCGGCGCCTCTCGGTAGCTCGCGGAGAGGTGACGCTCCGGCAGGTAGCCCACGGGCACGAACCTGCGCTGGGTCGACTTGAGCTCGTCGAACCACGTCGGCAGCGTCAGCTTGATCAGGTCGAGCGCCTCGCGAAACAGCGTCAGCCAGTCGCTGAGGGGCCGATCTCCGAGGCTGATCGCGTTGCCGAACTTCTCGGGGTGCGCCTCGTACATCGACAGCGGGTTGCTGTCGTACATCGCGAACTGAAGGCGCGGGAGCTCGGGGTGGAGCGGATGGAAGGGGCGCTCGGTCACCACGCCGTCCACACCTTCGATGCCGGCGGGAGCGGCCGGGACGCGGATCGTCCGGTCACCGGTCAGCGCGATCTCCAGCCCCATCGGATCGAGCACCAGACCCCGCGCGGGCGGGTCGAAGCGAAACAGCCGGTGACCCAGCGGGTCAGGGAGAACGGGGACCGGGACGTCCCACAGCACCGTCTCGCGAACCGCGGCGCGGGCCTTGTGCGCGAGCACCGCGAGCAACGGCGGCACCGCCGCCCGGAACATCGCGTCGGGGGACTGACCGGTCAGGTCGGGTCCGACCTCGGCGATCAGCAAGGCGGGCAGCACGTCGG
>JBEIFN010000394.1:0-3120 GCA_040382435.1 Alphaproteobacteria bacterium | reverse complement strand
TCCGTGAGGGCGTGTCTGGCTACCTCCCGACGGGGGACGCCGGACCGACGACCGCCTACGAAGGATCGGCGAACGTCGCCGATCGCGTGTCGACCCGCGAGGACGCACCCGAGCCCGCGGCAGCGGCACGCCGCGTCGACGGACGCCTCCGAGGTGCGCCAGTCGGTGCGCCGGTGAACCAACCGCTCACCGAGGCCGCCGAGGCGGACG
Organism: Alphaproteobacteria bacterium; assembly: GCA_040382435.1. Classification (GTDB taxonomy): domain Bacteria; phylum Myxococcota_A; class UBA796; order UBA796; genus JBEIFN01. The sequence continues at coordinate 2,910 of JBEIFN010000394.1, read as the reverse complement.
GCAAGCAGGCCGACGGCTTGTCGCTCGAAGGGACCGACGCACCCGCCGGTGGCGGTGGTCGCTCCGAGTTGCGCGAGGGGTGGGGCGTTCGCGACTGGATCCGGGCAGCGCCGCCGTCGGATCGCGCGGAGATCGCGCGCCGTGCGGCCAACCCCCGTCGCCGGTTGGCGATCGACCCGGACGATCCCCGCGCCATTAGCTTGTTGGCGTACTATCAGTACCTTCAAGAAGACTACGACGCCGCGCTCGCGAACTACGACCGCCTGATCGACCTGGAGCCCGAAGAATCCAGCCACTACAACAACAAGGCGTTGATCTACAAGCGCCGAGGCGAGTTCGCGCGCGAAGAGGGCCTGTACCGGCTCGCGATCGCGATGAACCCCGACGATGTCGTCGTGATGGACAACCTCGCGCTCAACCTCGCCCATCAGGGAAGGTTCGCCGAGGCATGGCGCTGGATGGACAAGGTCGGAAGGCTCGACCCCGGCGACTGCTACGCCGACCTCCATCGGAGCAAGATCGCGGCGCTTGAAGGGCGGACGGACGACGCCCTGTCGTTCCTCGAACGCGCGTTGCGGGGCCTCGCCCAGACCGACCTCATGCACCACATCGAGTTTCGGGCCGACGTCCGGCTCGACCCGGCCTTCGCCCGCCTTCGAACCGACGAGACCTTCGTCTCCCTGCTCGAACGCTACGATGAGGCGATCCGTTGAGCCACCTTTCGGTGGTCGTGTGGGACCAGGGGCGCTTGGTCACGGCGCGCCACGTGCCGCTCGTCGACGGGCTCCCCTTGGGGGCACATCCTGGCTCGCCTGTCCCGTTCCCGCACGCGACGGTCTGGGTGCAGCAACGTCAGGGCATCTGGACGGTCGCCGCGCTCGAGCTGCCCGCAGACCGACCGCTGCGGATCCCGGTCGGCCCGTTCGAGGTCGAGATCACGCGCGTGAGGCGCGCTTCTTGGCGTCCGGGAACGGCGTGGATCTCGCGTCACCGGAGCGGTGTGGCGCTGTGGTGCGTCGTCCTCGCGCTGTCGCTGCTCGCGGCGCAGTCCCACGTCGCATGGGCGGTGTGGACCGCGTCGCAGATGGCCCGCTGACGGTCCTCGCTCACATCTCGAGCGGGAGCTGCGCTGCCTTCCACCCCGGCACGCCACCCGCGAAATGCCGCACGTTGGTGTAGCCGAGTTTTGCGGCCGCCTTTGCGGCCTCTTCCCACGCGATGCACTGCGGCCCGCCGCAGTACGCGACGACCGCGGCGTTCTTGTCGGCGGGCAGGGTGGCCGAGAGCGCCTCGCCGGCGGCCTCGAAGTCGATGGCCTTGGGGAGGTGCCCGGTCTTGTAGAGGGCTGAACCGTTGGCGTCGAGGAGCGTGACGGTGCCTTGCGAGATCAGGCCTTGCAGTTCGGCGAGATCGACCGCGGGGAAGGGTTCTGCCTGCACGGCGGCCTTGGCCGCGGGCTTGTCGGGGCTGGGCGCCGCGGTTGGCGCCCCACACGCCGTCCACACCACACACATCGCACCGAGCGCTCGTCGCATCATCAACCTCCGCTGGCGCAGTTTAGCGAGGTGGCGCCACGTCATGCGTCGCTTTGTGTACCGATTGACGTCAGGGGCCCAGCGTGCGGAAGAAGTCGAGCGGGTAGTCGACATCGACGTCGTAGACGGCCGGAGGCGGCGGGGAGACCGCGTCGTGCGGCGAGACCGCGTAGGTGCTCTCGAAGCCGGCGCCTTCGAACACCCACATCGCGATCAGCGTGAAGCGGTCGGGGAGGTTCAGCGCGGCCCACGGCAGCGCGAGCTCCAGGGTGTCGCCGGACTCGGCCGCAGCGGCGCCAGTCGACGACAACCAGCCGGCGATTCCGCCGTCCCAAGCGCCACCGCTCGCGTCGTGAAAGCTATCGTAGCTCCCGTCGGCCTTGCGGCGAATCGCGTAGCGCATCGGTCGCGCAAACCCCGGCTGCTGCGTGTTCAGGAGCAGGCCTGTGGTCGCGCCGACGGCGTCGTCGCCGAGGTAGACCACGAACCAGTGCTGCGGGCCTCCGGTGGCGACGTCGGGCTGCGTCGTCGAGAGGTAGAGTGTGGTGGCGTCCCAGGTCACGCGTAGCGCGGTCGAACCGCCCGCTGACGTCAGGACCGACTCGGTCGAGAACCAGTCGGAGGGGTCGCCATCGACGACGATCGTGTGGCTCCACGCCGGTGGCGCGGGCGGGTCGGTGTCGACGGCCGAGTCGCCGCCTGACGGCTGTGCAGTGTCGACGGATGCGCCGGAGCCGGAGTCCTGCGGGGTGTCGACGGGGGTGTCCGTGGGCGTATCGACCAGCGTATCGACGGGCGTGTCGAGCGGTGGTTCGCTCGGCGTATCGGCGGGGCTGTCCACGGCAGCGCTGTCGTCGAGCGTCGACGCGGTGTCCGTGGGGAGCGGCTCGAGGCCCCCGCAGGCGGTCATCAAGAGGAGCGAAGGGATCATGGCGGGAGTGTAGAGAAGGCGACGTCGTTGCGCCAGCCCACCGACGTCGCGACGCGTCATCGACACGCGTCAACCCTGCGGCTAGGCTGGAGCCAGGGGGTTGCATGCGACGTCGTTCTTGGCCACGGATGACCGAAGTGGCGGCGCTCGTCGGGGCGCTGTCGGCGGGGTGTGACGTGGTACCTCCGCAGGTTCCTCCCGACGTCGACTCGGGGATCGACTCGGCGATCCCTCCGCAGCCGCCGCCGCAGCCGCCTCCGCAACCGGCACCGGATACGGCCGCCGGATCCGACACGCCAGCGGACTCGCCCGTCGATACGACGTTCGATACGCCGGTGGACACCGACCCGATCCCTCCGCAGCCGCCGCCGCAGCCGCCCCCTCGCGACACCGGGGACACCGACCCGATCCCTCCGCAGCCGCCGCCGCAGCCGCCCCCTCGCG
>JBEIFN010000393.1:0-3120 GCA_040382435.1 Alphaproteobacteria bacterium | reverse complement strand
CCGGGTTGCGTTGGGGCCGCGAGGCGTCCGTCGTGCGTTGCAGACGGCGGCGCGTCCTCGGTCGGGGCGGGCGCGCTCGGCGGCTCGGTCTCGACGTCGTCGTTCGTCTGCGCCACAGCGAGCGTCGTCGTCAGCAGGCCCAGACAGGTCAGGATCGGGATCAGGGGGCGTGGCATTCCGGCTCCGGAAGGCGATTCTACGGATGACGGACGATCTTGGGAACGCGAATCTTCTTGCGCAGCGCCGGAGGCTGTCGTGGGCAAGGAAGTTGCATTGCGGCCGGGGTGTTGGACTCCGGCTTGACGCCACCGATGCCTTCCGGCTTGCACGAAAAATGTGGCTGGTACGAGGCGTGTTTCTCGGTCAGTGGAGGGTATCGCCCGCTGGGGGCTTGGCCCGGATCGGGAGCGCGAAGTGGATCGGGTGACACGACGCAGGCTGGGTTTGGCCACCCACGACATCGGTCCGGACGCCGTCGTCACGGTCTGTGCCGATCGCCTCAAGGGTGGCGAGCTGTTCGGCGCGCTGGCCCGGTTGCCGTGTCGGGTTCGCTGGTGGCTGTCGCCCAACGCGGATGTGTCGCCGGCGTTGCTCGCTTGGCTCGATGAGCTCGGGCATGCCGTGCGTTTTTCTCCCCTTCCGTCCGCGGATCCCGACGTCTGGGTCGTCAGCCGTCGCGGGGAGGAGGTCTCGGCGTCGGTGGGAGGCCGGGGGGCGCTCTCGCGACCGTGGGAGCGGATGGCCGAGCCGAGCCTGTCGCCTGTCGACGGGCTGCCGGCCTGGCTGACCGAGATGGACGCGGGCTGGGCGCGGGCGTCGGGGGGTGTTCATCGCGACGCGCGCGCACGGTCGGGGCCGGAGCGCCGCGAGGTCGCGAGCTTGGCGGGGCGTCCGTCGCTCGAAGAGGTCCTGCAGCCCGACCTTGACTGGGCCGGGTTCCTCGACGCCCTCGAGCGCGCCGATGCGGCGTGGCGTCGCCGGTTCGGGGTGGCGCACCGCTGGCTCTGGGACCCCGACCAAGGCTGGTTGGCGCGCTTGGACGACCTGAGCATCCGGGTGGACGCGCCCTTGGCGCGGCTCGGGCCCACTGCGATGGACACGCTCGTCGGGGTGGTCGGTCCTGGTGAGCCGGGCTTCTTCGGGGGCTTGGAGGCGAGCACACGGGCGCGGTTTCGCGCGGCGGAGCGTCATCGCGCCTTGACGGCGGCGTGGGACGCCGGCCTGTCTGACGCGCGCGCGCTCTCGGCGACGCCTCAGATCGGCGCGCTCGACGCGCTCGTGCGCGCGATGCTTGGCCACGAGGGGCTGTGGTACACGAGCGTGAGCCGGGGCTTGATGGCGATTCGCCCCGACTTGTTTCCGGTGGTGCACGCGCGTGTGCGCGAGGCGTACCGACGGCAAGGCTTCTGTTTTCTGCGTCGTGCAGACACCTACACGCCGGGGCTGCCGTACCGACGCTTGCTCGAACGCCTGCACGCCACGGCTTGGTTCCGGTCGCCAGCGCCGCGCGGTCGCCGCCAGCGGGCCGTGTGGGACCGGCGCGCGGCCTTGCTTGCGGTGTTTGCCTTCCAGCCGATGGTGGACGATCGCGGCGATCCTTGACGCGTCGCGTGCGCGCAGGGCGGACCTCCTGTCGATGGAAGGTGTCCGCGCCACGTGGGTGAGGCTAGGGCGGCAGCATCCTGCACGAGGTGACCATGACCTTCTCGCCGCTGACCGGCGTCGTCGTCCTCGATCTATCGCGCTACCTGCCCGGGCCGTTTCTGACGCGGATCCTCGCCGACCTCGGCGCGACCGTGTGGAAGGTCGAGCCGCCCGGTGGGGATCCCCTCCGCTGGATGCCTCCGTTGGCGGACGCCGGTGGCGGCGCCTTCGCCTCGCTACACGCGGGCAAGCGGTCGGTCGTGCTTGACCTCAAGCGCGCCGAGGCGGCCGCCATCCTGCGTGCGATGGCCACCCGTGCGGACGTCCTGATCGAATCCAACCGGCCCGGCGTGCTCGCGCGGCTCGGCCTGGCGCCCGAGGCGTTGTGGTCGTTGAACCCTCGCTTGATCGTGGCTTCGTTGAGCGGATTCGGCCAGCGAGGGCCGCGAGCGCAGCAGGCGGGTCATGATCTCGGCTACCAGGCCCTGTCGGGCGCGCTGGCCGAGGCGGGTCCGGTCGACGGTCCGCCATGGCCGACCTCCGTGCAGGTCGCGGACCTCGCGGGGGGCGCTTGGCCTGCGGCGGTGGGCATCCTCGGCGCGTTGTTGGAGCGTGATCAGACCGGTCGCGGGCGGCACCTCGACATCAGCCTCGCACGCGGTGCGTTCTCGTTGACGTCGATGTCGGCGGCGCTCGCCGCCGCAGGGGTGCAACCCGCGCCGGGCCAAGGAGCGCTGACCGGCGCGCTGCCTTGCTACCGCTGCTACCGCACCGCGGATGGCCGGAGCCTGTCGGTTGCGGCCTTGGAGCCACAGTTCTGGTCGGCGGTCTGCGCGGTGCTCGAACGGCCGGAGTGGGTCGACCATGGCCTGGCGACCGGTGCTGAGGGGGCGGCGATGATCACGGCGATGCAAGACCTGATCGGCACACAGCCGCTCGACGTGTGGGTGGCGCGCTTCGCCGGGGTGGACGCGTGCGTCACCCCTGTCGCCACCTTGACCGAGGCGATGGCGGACCCGACCTTTGCGCCGCTGATCGACCGGAGCACAGGGTCGCTGGTTGTCCGGGCCGAGCTGGGCGCACCCGAGGAGCTCCCAGCGGTGTTCGCAGCGCCCGCCTTGGGGGCTGACCAGGCAGCCGCCGTCGCGGCCTTCGCGGTGCCCGACGCGTTGGTGCAGGCGGCCGCAGCGGTGGGTGCTTGGCCGACCGCGGCTCGAAGGCCGGGATAACCCTCAGAGGCGGGAGGTCAGCATGGGTGCGCCAGTCGTGACGATCGGGGTCATCGGCGGTTCGGGTCTGTACGAGGTGGACGGGCTTGAGGACGTCCGCGAGGTTCGCGTGCAGACGCCGTTCGGCGAGCCTTCGGACGCCTTGGTCGTCGGGCGACTGGGTGAGGCCGAGGTGGTGTTCCTTCCGCGTCACGGGCGCGGTCACGTCTACCTGCCGACCGAGGTGCCCTACCGCGCCAACATCCAT
>JBEIFN010000392.1:0-3123 GCA_040382435.1 Alphaproteobacteria bacterium | reverse complement strand
GGCGCGGTGGGGGAGCTCGATCTGCTCAAGCCGATCGCGGCGGCGCTGCGCGGTCACGCCGTGCGCGCCATGGCAGAGGATGCACCTTCCTTGGTCGACGTGGCCCGGGCACTCCTGCTCGATGATGCCGCCCCCGTCGCCCCCAAGCTGGCGTCGGTGCAGATCGTCGCGGCCCCGAAGGCACCGCTCGTCGCATGGACGGATGGCGGTTGCCGCAAGAACCCCGGTCCTGGGGGGTTCGGCTTCGTGCTGGTCCACGTCGCCACCGGGACCACGCTGTTCGCGCGCGACGGCGAGCCCGACACGACGAACAACCGGATGGAGCTGCGCGCCGTGATCGAGGCGTTGCGTGCCGTGCAGAAGCCGTCGCGCATCGAGATCCGCGCCGACAGCCGCTACGTCATCGACGCCGCGACCAAATGGATGCCCGGTTGGAAGCGCAAAGGCTGGCAGCGCATCGACCGCGAGGGCAACGTGGCGCCGATCGCGAACCTCGACCTCGTTCAAGCGCTCGACGCGGAGCTGGGCCGGCACGCCGTCGTCTTCACGTGGGTCGAGGGCCACGCCGGAGAGCCGGGGAACGAAGCCGTCGATCAGCTCGCCAATGACGCGATGGACGCCCTCGCGCGGGGCCAAAATCCGGCACTCCGCGACCGGCGCGACGCGTGCCCCTTTACCTTTGCCGCGACGGCCTAGGCACGGCGAAACGCCACGGGGCGTCATCGACCCTACCGCCATCCCGGCAAACTCGGTATGGATGGAGCAGGGTGCGCCCGCTGGAGGTTGGATGAGCCAGGCCCGCATGAAGTCGCTGAGCCCCGAGACGATCGAGAGTGCGTTGCTTGCGGCGTACGGCGGCAGCATCCCGGCGGAGGTCGACGCGATCGTCGATCGTCAGGTGGCTTCGGCGATGTCGATGGACGACAAGCTCGACTTCGGGTGGTCGCTCGCAGGGGGCAAGCCCGCGCTTCGGGTCTCGGTGAACCGCGCTGAGGCCAAGGCTGCACTGTCAGCTCGCTTTCCGGCCTTCGCGTCGCACTTCGAGGCGCATCCTTCGGCGCGGTTCGGCGCGGTCTTCGGCAGCGAGGACGCGTGCGTCCTGCTGGTGATGGAGCCGAGCGACGGGATCCCCGCGGGCGCACCGTCGGGTTTTCGGCCGTACGGCTACATGGTGTTCGCGACCTCGGGCGAGGCGCAGCCGTTCACGATCCACGAGTCGCCGCCGCTGGATCGGCTGCCTTCGGGTTTTGCTGCCGAGGCGTCCGACCTTCTCGGGGATGGCCGCTCCTACCTGTGGTTCGTGCGGTGGAAGGACGAGGCCGTCACGTTGTTCGCGGCTGCCAACGAGGCGGCAGCGTCGCCCGGCGCGCAGGCGATCATCGGTCGCTATGGGGCGCAGGCCCCCGCTGCCGAGGCGGTCCGCGCCCAGCTCGAATCCGGCGGCGGCGAGGTTGCGGCCGTCGAGATCCACTTCCTGCCCGACGGCACCCGCGCGTTCTGGCTCGGCGGCGTCCGTGAGGCGGCGTTTGCGCGGTTCGACGACCCCGACATCTTCGTGGCAGGCCAGGCGCCGACGCGCGAGGCTTGGGTGACCTCGATCGGTGCTGCGCTCGCGACGTTCGACATGCCCGCTGGAGAGGCGCTCGCCGGCGACGTGCTCTACCCTGCGCTCGTCGCGACGGTGCCCGCGGGAAGCGACCCGGCGGAGCACTTCCGCGCGGCGTGGCGCGCGATGTTCGAAAAGATGGCCTTCGAGACGCCGCCTGCGCGTCGCCGGGTTCTCGAAGCGGCGGCGTGGGGCGCGTTCTTTGCGGCGCAGGAGCCGGTCGCGTTTGGGCTCGGGCTTGCGCGCTTCGCCGCCGCACACCCGAACGTCGACGTGAAGCAGGCCCTCGGTCCTGCGTTTGTTGGGCGTGATGTCGAGAGCCTCGTCGCTGAGGCGCGCCCGCTGCGCGACCTCGCCAAGCAAGGCGTCGCCACGCTCGCGCAGATCGACGCGCCCGAAGCCTTCTCGATTCCGTCGCTGTATGGGGATGGCGACGCGGTCCTCGATACGCTCACGCGCGCGATCAGCGGCGACTTCACCGCTGCCGCGGGTGCGCTCTACGACTGGATCGAGGCGGCCGAGGACGCGGAATTCGACCGTGACGCGCAGGTCTCGAACCTGATCGACGATCTCGCCGAAGAGGTCGACGCCGAGCGCACCGAGCGCTGGTACCCCGGGAGCGCGGTCGGCGACGACGAAGAGGTCTGACGCGCTCACCGTCAGCGGCCGACATACGCAAACGCCCAGCCAATTGGCTGGGCGTTGTTCGTTGTACGGTGGGGGGGGCGTACGACCCGGGGGGCGCGCCCCCCGCGACGCGACTTCAGCCCTCGTTGGCCTCGTCCGCCGTCTTCTTCGCACGGCTGCGGGGCTTGCGAGCCGGAGCGGCCTCGGCCTCGGGGGCGTCCGACGCGTCGGCAGCCTTCTTGGCGCGGGTGCGGGGCTTGCGGGCGGGGGCAGCCTCGACCTCGGGCTCGATGGATGCGGCCGGCCCTTCATCGCCGTCGACGGCGAACAGGTCGTCCGTCACCTCGAGCGTCGGCTTGGCGGCCGGCGCGTCGTCCTCGACGGCGAACAGGTCGTCGGAGAGGGGAGCGTCGACGTCACCTTCTTCGACGGCGAACAGGTCGTCGGAGAACTCGAAGCGGCCGCGGGTCTCGCCGACGGTGAACAGGTCATCGCCGACGTCCGCGCGCGGCCCGTCTTCGACGGTGAGGAACAAGCTGTCGCCGTCGTCGTCACCGCCTTGCTCGCGCTCGCCATCGCCGTCCCGCTCACCACGACGACCCCGGCGACGCCGACGCTTCTTGGCGCTCGCGGACTCCCCATCGCCCGACGCGGCGCGGGGGGCGGCGGGTGCAGCGGGCGCTTCGGGCGCATCGTCGACGAGGAGCCGGTCGAGGTCGAGCAGGGCCGACGGCGTGGGCGCGTCGTCCTCGAGGAACAGATCCGCGTCGGAGATCGCAGGTGCGTTGGCCCAGGCCACCGCGGTCTCGATGTCGCGGCGCCGCTCGGGCGTGCCGTAGAAGAGGTCGGCGAGCATGCTCGCGTCGGAGAGATCGGTGCCCTTGGCCTTG
>JBEIFN010000391.1:0-3127 GCA_040382435.1 Alphaproteobacteria bacterium | reverse complement strand
TGGTACTACCTTCGCTACATGGACCCGAAGAACACGAGCGCCCCGTTTGACCCCGCCAAAGCTGCGTACTGGGGCCCCGTGGACCTCTACATTGGGGGCGTGGAGCACGCGGTTCTGCACCTGTTGTACGCCCGCTTCTGGCACAAGGTTCTGTACGACTGCGGGCTCGTGACCACCAAGGAGCCGTTCCAGAAGCTGTTCAACCAAGGCATGATCTTGGCCTTCAGCTTCCAAGACGCGCTCGGCAAGTACTACCACCCCTCTGAGGTGGAGCAGCGCGGGGAGCAGTGGTTCGTGCGCGGAACCGACGTCGCCGTGACGAGCCAGATCGAAAAAATGAGCAAGAGTAAAAAGAACGTCGTTGATCCTATGGAGATCGTCGACGCTTACGGTGCGGACGCCCTGCGCATCTACGAGATGTTCATGGGGCCGCTCGAACAGGTCAAGCCGTGGCAGACCAGCGGCTGTGAGGGCGTCTACCGATTCCTCGGTCGGGTCTGGCGCTTGTTCGTGGACGAGGAGACAGGGGAAAACCGCGCGTTTGGAGAGACGTCGCGCGAGGTCCGCAAGGCACTGCACGACGCCATCCGGGAGGCGACGGTCGGGGTGGAGCAGCTCAAGCTCAACACGCCCGTCTCCAAGATGATGGCGTTCGTCAACACGTGCCGCGGCGCGCTCCCGGCGCGGTCCGACGCCGAAGACTTCCTGCGGATCTTGTCCCTGTACGCCCCGCACCTTGCGGAGGAGCTGTGGCGTCGCCTCGGGCACCAAGGTTCGGTGTCGCGGGAGTCGTGGCCGACGTTCGATCCGAGCGCCTTGATCGACGACACCGTCACCATCGCTGTGCAAGTACTCGGCAAGCTCCGCGGCCAGGTGCAGGTCTCGCGTGATGCGAGCCAAGAGGACGTGCTCGGGGCGGCCCGTGCCGAGGAGAACGTCGCTCGGTTCTTGCTCGGTAAGGAAGAGAAGAAGGTCATCTACGTGCCGGGACGTCTCGTCAACTTCGTGGTGGCCTGATGTCGGTCGCGACGTTCGTGGCGGCGGCGCTGCGGCGTCCAGGCATCGTGGGCGCGGTGGCGCCTTCGTCGCGGCATCTCGCCGCCCAGATGGTGGCGTCGGCGGATTTGCGGCCCGAGCACCTCGTGGTCGAGCTGGGCGCGGGTACAGGGCCGATGACGAGGGCTTTGGTCAAGGTGAACCCTTCGTTTCCTCGCTTTGCGCTCGAACCTGACGCGGCGATGGCGGCGGCGACGCGCGCTGCGGCGCCGGGCGTGGAGGTTGTGGAGGCCTACGCACAGGCGCTCCCGCAGCTGCTCGCCGAGCGTGGCTTGGGACGGATCGACCGCGTGGTGAGCAGCCTGCCGTTCGCGGTCTGGCCGGCCGCGCTGCAGGACGACGTGTTCGCGGGCATTCTGGAAGCGATGGCTCCGGATGGTCGTATGGTCACGTTCACCTACGTTCAGAGTCCTTACGTACCGGCGGGTCGCCGTGCCCGCGCGACGTTGGAGCGCCACTTCGCCCGCGTGACCACGAGCCCCGTGGTGTGGTGCAACCTGCCGCCGGCCTTCGTCTACATCTGTGACCGCCGCCTGGAAGGGCCGCCGAGGTCGGTGTGATGCCGCGCAGCCCGCTGGCATGGCTCGCGCTCGGTGCCGGCGCGGGGTTGCTGATCGTGGTCGGCGCTTGGGTCGCGACGGGTGCGGGCGGGATCGACGGCGCTCCAACGGCCTCGCGTCCGTCGGGGGCGCGCCGTGCCGCCTCGGACGCGCCGCGTGATCGTGCGCCGGTGGCGCCGAGGACCCAGCAGGCGGCGCGCTTCTCGCCGGTCCGTCAGCCGAACGTGCTGCTCGTCATCGCCGATGATCTCGGCCAAGACCAGATCGGCGCCTACGGGCTCAACCCGCGTGCGCCCGAGACGCCGCGCATCGACGCGCTGGCGGACGAAGGGATCCTGTTTCGCAACGTGATCGCCGACCCCGTGTGCTCGCCGACCCGTGCCACGATCCTCACGGGTCGGTACGCGTACCGCTACGGGGTCGGCAACGCGATCCCGCTGCGGCCGGGCTGGGGCTTGCCCGCAAGCGAGACCGTGATCGCGCAGCCGCTGAGGACGCAGGGCTACCACAGCGCGGTCGTGGGCAAATGGCACCTCGCCACGCCCGACATGGGTGGCCTCGATCATGTGCGCGCGGTGGGGTTCGACCATCACTTCGGCACGATGGGCAACCTGCTCGGCGCCGTGATCGGGACGGAGCGGCCGATGACCTACACCGACTGGAACTACGTCCAGGACGGTCAGATCTCGGTGCAGGACGGCTACATCACGACGGTGACGACCGACGACGCCCTCCGCATGGCCTCGACGCTGCCCGAACCCTGGTTCATCCTTGTCGCTTACAACGCCCCGCACTACCCGATGCACGTCCCGCCGCCGGGCTTGCACCGGTCGGCTGCGCCGGCCGACCCCACGGAGGCCGAGATGTACGGCCTGATGGTGGAGTCGGTGGACCTCGAGCTCGCGCGCTTGCTCGATGGCTTGGGGGACCGACGTGCGCGCACCGATGTGGTGTTCATGGGCGACAACGGCAGCGCGCCGGTGGCGGACGGCGGTCGGCTGGACGGGCGACACGCCAAGGGCACCGTCGGCCGGGGCGGGATCACCGTCCCCTTCATCCTCGCGGGCCCGAGCGCACGCTATACCGGGGAGACGCGCGCGCTCGTCAATACGACCGATCTCTACGCGACGGTCCTCGAGATCGCCGGCGGGACCGGGCCGTGGCCGGCAGATGCAGTCAGCGCCGTTCCCGTCCTCTCCGATCCGGCGGCTGCGCCGCGGCGGTACGCGTTCAGCGAGCGGTTCACGCCCAACGGCATGGGTCCGTGGGAGGAGCACCTCGTCTCTATCCAAGACGCCCGGTACAAGCTGGTTGTCGACACCGGAGCGATCGTGGGCTTGTACGACCACACGGAAGACCCACTCGAAGCCCGCAACCTCTGGGACGATCCGGAGGCGCGGCGCCGGTTGGTCGACGATATCGACCGCTTGAAGTGGGCGCTTCCTGATCGCGTCGCGGTCCCGAAGCTGCCGACTGAGGCGGAACTGTTGGCGCGCGGCCTCGATCTTTCG
>JBEIFN010000390.1:0-3134 GCA_040382435.1 Alphaproteobacteria bacterium | reverse complement strand
GAATGTCGGTGTCCCCGGCGGCGACCACCACGCTGGCGGTCCCCGCGGAGTCGAGCGTCGCGGTGATCGCGGCCGCTGCGTAGGAGAGGTCGATCGCGTCGCTGCCCGCGCCACCATCGACCGTGTCGACGCCGTCGCTCCCGAGGATCCGGTCGTCGTCGCCGAGCCCCGCGAACCAGTCGCTGCCCCGCGTCCCGGACAGCGTGTCGCTGCCCGCGGTGCCGGTGAAGCTGTCGAAGGTGTCGGGGACGGTGACGGCGAGCGTGGCGGTGGTGGACGCGCTCTGCGGCGTCGCGGCGCCAAGCTCGGTGGCGGTCGCCACCACCGTCAGGTCGAAGGACGCGAACTCGTTCGGCGGAAGCGACAGCGTCAGGCCCGCGAGCTGCGCGCGCGTCAGCGTCCAGCTGCCGTCGCCGTTGTCGTTGCCTGCGGAGAGAGTCGCGCCCGCCGGGACGCCCGAGACGAGGATGGAGAGCGACTCCGATCCGTCGCGATCCACGAGGCTGGACGCGATCGCCAGCGCCACGGGGCTGTCCTCGACCCCGTTCGCCGCCTGGACGGAGAGCCAGGGCGCGTTCGCGACCGCCGAGACGGCCACCGTGTAGTCGCTCGAGAAGGCGCGCCTGTCGCCGTTGGACAGCTCGTAGGAGTTGAAGGTGACGCGCAGGCCGACATCGCCCGCGGCATGCGCGGGCAGGGTCATCCAGAGCTGCGCGAAGTCGGCGACCGTCATGGTCCAGCTGCCGTCGCCGTTGCTGCTACCCTTGCTGAAGACGATGCTTTCGGGCGTCGCCCCGGTCGGCGCGGAAAGCACGCGCACCACGACGGAGTGGAACTCGGAGCCGTCGGCGTCGATCGCCGCGAGGTCGATGGCGCCTGCGCCCCCGATCCTGATCGACTGCCCCTCGGTGCCGGCGATCGGCGCGGGCGGGCCCGAGAACGTGGCGCCATCGGCGACCGCGCCGAAGGTGACAGCGCCGGAGAAGCTCGTCGTGCGCGTCGAGCTCGCGAAGCCCGCCACCGCATCGATCGTGTCGACCTCGACCTGGAAGCTGCGCGTCCCGTGGAGGTTGGCGGGCGACTTGACGTAGACCGCGGCCAGCTCGGCCATGGACCCGAAGCTGTAGACGCCTCCGGTGGAGGGCAGCGCGACGCCGCCCGCGTCGACCAGCGTCGCGCCATTGCCCAGGGCGAAGATCCTGATCGCCGTGATGCTCTCGCTGCCGTCGCCGTCGCCCAGCGTCGCGCCGAGCGACAGCCTGACCAGCGTGTCCTCGTCGCCGCCGCCCGACGCCGAGATCGATGCCCCGTCCGAGACGGGCGCGAAGACGAGCGACGGCGCCGTCGTCGCCTTGGGCGTCCCGCTCGTGCCGTTGTCGGCGACGGCCGTCACGGTCAGCGAGGTGGTGCCGGCGAAGTTGCGCGGACCGTCGACGATGATCGACGACCACGCCGGCTCGAGCACGAGCCAGCTGGCGCCACCGGCTCCCGGCAGGTAGATCAGGTTCCCGGCGCCGGCGCTCGTGCGCAGCGTCGCGCCTTCGGGCAGGCCGGAGACGATGATCGAGGCCAGCTCGGCCGAGGCTGGCGTCACGCCGACCGAGATCGTGACCGCGCCATCCTCGAGAGCGGGACCGCTCGTCGACAGCAGCAGCGTCGGCGGGGACAGCAGCATCGGCGGCGACACGGGGCCCGGCGCCGCGGCCACCGAGACGACGAAGGTGGCCGCGTCGGACGTCGCGCGGTCGCCGTCGTTCTCCTGCGCGACGGCGCTGGCGGTCAGCGTGTAGTGGCCCGCGGCAAGCCCGGCGCTCGTGGCGAGCGGCAGGCCGCCGAGCGCCGTGGCGTCCGCCAGCCACCTGCCGTCGCCGAGCGCGCGCAGCATGCCCGCGCCTTCCTGCAGCGCCATGCCCGCGGGAAGGCCGGAGACGACGACATGCAGCCTCTCCGACCCGTCGACGTCGGCGAGGTTGCCCGCGATCGTCGCGGCGACGCTGTCGCCCGCGACCAGGGACAGCGCGGAGGCCGTGACCGTCGGCTTGTCGGCGACGCCCACGACGTCGACGCCGAAGGCGAAGCTCTCGACGCGCACCTGGCCCGCGACGACGTTGCCGGAGGAATCGAACTCGGCGACGGTGATGGTGGCGGTCGCCGAGAAATCGGAGCTCGCGTCCGCGGGGGCGCGCAGCTCGAGCGAGGCGAGCTGCGCCTGCGTCACGACGTAGGTCGCCATGCCGCCGGCGGTGGATGCCGGCGCGAGCGCGACGCCATCGGCGCGCAGCGCCATGTCGGCCGGGACCTGCGAGATCGTGACGTTCCCGGTCATCCTTTCCGAGCCGTCGAGGTCGGCGATGCCGGGCCCGACGCCGATCCGGAACCAGCTGTCCTCGTTGCCCCGGCCCCCGCCGGAGGGCGCGTAGTCGTCGACGCGCGGCGCGACCGTGATGGTGAAGGGTTGCGGCGTCGCGCCCGTCGATCCGTCGCTCTCCGTCACCACCACGGTCGCGCCGAGCGCGAGCGTCCCCGCCCTGTCCCTGGGCCAGCCGACGAGCTTGACGTCCGCCCACTCGGCGGAGCCATCGGGCATGCGCCGCAAGGTCCAGCTCGTGCTGCCATCGGCATTGAGCGAGGTGATCAGACCGGCGGAAAGGCGATAGCCGGAGGGCACGCCCGAGATCACCACCGCCGACGCGGCCTCGGAGCCGTCGCTGTCGCCGAGCGCAACGGCAAGGGCGAGGCCGACGGTGCCGGACGCGCCGTCGATCGTGGCCTCGTCGAAGCCATTGATGCCGAGCAGCGCGGGCGCGTCGGCCACCGGCGCGACCGCCACGGCGATCGTCGTGGCGGTCGTCGCGCGATCGCCGTTCGCGCTCTCCGTCGCGATGGCGGTGACGCCGACGACGAAGTCGACGTCGGAGTTCAGGGGCGGCCGCACGCCAAGGCCGGCGATGTCGCCTGGGCCGATCGTGTAGGCACCGTCGGCACCGACCGCGATGCCCGCGGGCGTCGCGTCGCTGCGCAGCAGGGAGCCGGCAGGAATCCCGGACAGGCGATAGGAAAGCGTCTCCGACCCGTCGCCATCGACGAGCGCGCCCGAGACGGTCAGCGCGATAACGCTGTCCTCGTTGCCCGCG
>JBEIFN010000389.1:0-3137 GCA_040382435.1 Alphaproteobacteria bacterium | reverse complement strand
TGGCGGTGGGTGGCGTCGGTGGCGCGGCCTGCTTACCCCAACGTGCACCTTCGCGGGGTGCCCATGTTGTCCGACGCTGTTCCGCTCGCGCTTACCTACGACGATGTGCTCTTGGTCCCGCGTGCGTCCGACGTGCTCCCCGCCGCGGTGAACGTTGCAACCCGGCTCGGAGGGGTGACGCTCCGCATCCCGCTGCTCGGCTCGGCGATGGATACGGTGACGGAGTCGGCGATGGCGATCGCGCTCGCGTCGCATGGCGGGATCGGCATCGTCCACAAGAACCTCGCGTTGGAACGCCAAGCGGCCGAAGTGGCACGCGTGAAGGCGGCAGAGGTCCCTGCGTGGACACCGCGCTTCGCAGGGCCTGCGGCGGTGGATGCCGCGGGGCGGCTCGTGGTCGGGGCGGCCTTGGGCGTGGGCGGTGATCGCGACCGTCGGCTCGCGGCGTTGCTCGAGGCAGGTGTCGACCTCGTCGTCATCGACACGGCGCACGGGCACAGCCGAGGGGTGATCGAGGCGACGCGTGCAGTGAAGGCGGCACATCCGTCGCTGACCGTCGTCGCGGGCAACATCGCGACCGCCGAGGCGGCGCGCGCCCTGTTCGAGGCCGGTGCCGACGTCGTGAAGGTCGGTGTGGGACCGGGTTCCATCTGCACGACGCGCATCGTGGCGGGGACGGGCGTTCCGCAGCTTACGGCGGTTGCTGAAGTCGCTGCGGTGGCGCGCGCCTACGGGCGTCAGTTGATCGCCGATGGGGGACTCCGGTCTTCGGGCGATATCGCCAAGGCCGTCGGGGCCGGTGCCGACGCCGTGATGGTCGGCTCGATGTTTGCCGGCACCGACGAAGCACCCGGCGACACCATTCGCGTCGGGAACAGCCGCTACAAGGTCTACCGCGGGATGGGCTCGATGGAGGCGATGGAAGCGGGCAGTTCGGACCGCTACTTCCAAGAGCGCAGCGCCGACCCCGAAGCGATCGTCCGCAAGCTCGTCCCCGAAGGCGTGGTGGCGCGCGTGCCGCACCGTGGCCCCGTCGGCGAGATCGTCTACCAGTTGATCGGCGGACTTCGTTCGGCGATGGGCTACTCCGGCGCCGAGGACCTCGCGACCATGCAGCGGTTCGCCCAGTTTGTGCGGATCACCAACGCCGGACTGCGTGAGAGCCACGTTCACGACGTCGACATGATCGAGGAAGCGCCCAACTACTCGGTGCGCTGACGTCAGTCGGGGAGCAGGCCGGGGACGTAGGCGTCGAGCGACGCAGGGTTGGCGAGTGCGTCGCGGTTGGGGACCGGCTCGCCTCGGAGGGCTTGTAGCACCGCGATCTCGACCTTCTTGCCGCTCATCGTGCGCGGGACAGCCGCGACCGGCAGCACGTGGCTGGGGACGTGGCGGGGGGAGGCCTGGGACCGGATGCGCGCCTTGATGCGTCCGACCAAAGCGTCGTCCCAAGGCACGCCGGGCGCGGGCACGATGAACAGCGCGATCTCGACGTCGGATCCCCGAGGCCACCCCACGACGACGCTGTCTGAGACCTCGTCCATCGCCTCGACGGGGCCATAGATCTCGGCGGATCCGATGCGCACCCCGCCGGGGTTGAGGGTGGCGTCGGACCGTCCATGAACGATGATGCCGCCTCGCTCCGTGAGCGTGATCCAGTCGCCGTGGCGCCACACGCCGGGGAAGTGTTCAAAGTACGCCTTGTGGTACCGGGTGCCATCGGGGTCGTTCCAGAACCCGACGGGCATCGACGGGAAGGGCCGCGTGCAGACCAACTCGGCGCGTTCTCCGACGACGGGGTGGCCTTCGGGTGACCACGCCTCGACGGCCATGCCGAGGCCGCGGGTCTGGATCTCGCCCTCGAACACCGGATCGACCGGCGAACCAAGCATGAAGCAGCTGACGATGTCGGTGCCCCCCGAGATGCTCGCGAGCTGGACATCGGCCGAGATGGCGTCGTAGACGTAGCGGAATTGCTCGGGGGCGAGGGGCGAGCCGGTGCTCAGGACGGTCCGAAGGCGGTGGAGGTCGTGCTGGGCGCCGGGCCGTAGGCGGTGTTCCTCGCAGAGCTGCAAGAACCGCGGGCTCGTGCCGAAGGCGGTGACGCCGTGTCGTGCGGCCATCGACCACAGGGCGTCGGGGCCGGGATGCACGGGCGAGCCGTCCCACAGCACGACCGTCGCACCCACCGCGAGCCCGCTGACCAGCCAGTTCCACATCATCCAGCCGGTCGTCGTGTAGAAGAACAGCGTATCGCCCTCGCCGAGATCGGCGTGCAACGTCAGCTCCTTGGTGTGCTGGAGCAGCGTGCCGCCAGCGCCGTGCACGATGCCCTTGGGCGCGCCCGTGGTGCCCGAGCTGTACAGGATGTAGACGGGATGATCGAAGGGAAACGCCGGGAAGTCTGCCGGATCGGCGACGTCGTGTGGTTGGCCGAGCGCGACGTCCCACGCGATCGCCCCCGGCGCGACGCCGTCGAGCGTCAACCCGAGTACGGGTACGACGACCACGGCCGCGAGCTGCGGGCCGAGCTGCGCGGCGATCGCGGCCCCTTGCGCCCTCAGATCGTGCGCCTTTCCGGCGTAGAACGAACCGTCCCCGACGAACAGGACCTTCGGCGTGACCTGTCCGAAACGCGCCACCACGGCCGTCGGGCCGAAGTCGGGAGACGACGACGTCCAGATCGCCCCAAGACTCGTGGCGGCCAGCATCGCGATCACGGCCTCGACGCGGTTCGGCAGCCACGCCGCCACGCGGTCACCAGGGCCAACGCCCTTGGACGCGAGGAAAGCCCGGACCGCGAGGACGCCGCGCCGCAGCGCATCGCGCGAGACCTTCACCTCGCCGCCGCGCTCGTCGACGCCGATCAACGCGGCCTGTTCTCCGGTAAACCGCAGGAACGCTTGGGCGAAGTTGAGCGTAGCCCCGGGGAACCAGCGCGCGCCGGGCAGCCGGTCGGGAGCGTCGCAGACGGCGTCGTGGCGGGTGGCGAACGGAACGCCCGACGTGTCGGCCCACAAACCCCAAAATCCTTCGAGATCGTCGACGGACCATGCGTGCAGCGCTGCGGTGGTCGCGAGGTCGCGGCCGGCGTGCGCTGCGGCGATCGCCCGAAAGCCGGTGAGCTTTGCGCGGGC
>JBEIFN010000388.1:0-3151 GCA_040382435.1 Alphaproteobacteria bacterium | reverse complement strand
GCGAAGGGATCGCACGACGCCTCTTCGATGCACGTCGCCTCGGCCTGCACGGCGGGGATCCCGACCGTCGCGGCGTCGTACAGGCAGCCTTGCTGACAGGACGCAACATCGGGGTACGCCGCGACGTCACATCCGAGGACCAGCTCGGTGCACAGGTCGTAGCACAGCGTGTCGGTGGCACAGCCCGCAGCGAACGCGGCGAGGACGAGCGCCCTCATGGCGTCCCTCCATCTTCGAGGGCGGCGCGATCCGGGTCGAACAAGAAGTAGCCGATCGCCGAGCCACCGTCGTAATTGTCCGTCAGCCAGAGGTGGATGCGCGAGTCCACCGTCTGGGCCGCGACCGACGACACCTCGCCCGCGGCGGTGAGGTTGAGCGGGACCTTGCCCTTTCGGACCCAACGCCCGTCCTCCTCGACCGCGTACCCGAAGAACGCGCGGTCGGCCGCTTGGTACTCGGTGCCGAGCGGACACTGCTCGACCTGATCGGAGTTGCGACCCGACGGCACGCAGGTCCAGCGCGAGAACGCCGTGTAGAAGAGGTAGCGAACGCCGCGCAGCTCCGCGACGGCGAGGCTCGAGATGCCCATGTCGTCCCACGCGCCCTCCTCGCCGGTCGAGAAGAACAGCTTCGGGTCGGTCGCCCACACATCGAGCGACTCGGAGCCGATGCTGTAGGCGACGCACTTGTTCTGGCTCAGGCTGGTGACGCGCTCCACGAGCCCGCCCCCCATGATGCCCGAGAGGCCCCCGTCGCCGGCGAGGTCGATCCCGAGCGGCCAGCACCAGTAGAACGTGGGATCGAGGCCATCGAAGGGGACGACGGGGTTGTTGTCGCTGCGGACCCAGTCGCGCCCATCCGTGGAGGTCGCGACGCCGAGGCCCCACGGCGTCACATCGTTGAACTGGATGCCTTGGTACAGCATCACGTAGGTCGACGTCCGCGGGTCCCAGACCACCTGCAGCGCGTCCATGCTGTCGCTGTCCCACGCGCGCCCCGTCGAGGCTTCGAGGACCGGGTTGTCGGGCCAGACGTCCCAGTTCGTGCCATCGTCCGACACCGCGTAGCCGATCCCACCGTACCCATTCGCCGTCGTCCCCGTGTACCAGGCCTGGTAGACCGGATGACCGAACACCTGGGTCACGTGGAACGCGACCGCGCCGATGTCGGCTGCCCACGGATCGCCCTTCGGACCGCCTTGCGCGTTGCGCTCAGGGAATACCGGATTGCAATCGTAGCGGTAGAAGGCCGACGCTTCGACGCGGCTGAAGGCGCACTCGGTGACGTCCTCGGGGTTGACGTCGGGCTCGGCGATGTCGGGCTCGGGCGGGAGGATGGTGAACTGGCGCTGACAGCCCGCGGATCCGAGGAGAGCGACGACGAGGAACGAGGTGCGCATCGGCGCCTCCAACAACGGTTGGTGCCGGCATCCTACCCCGACGCCGACGAGCCGTCAGCCGTCGACACCGGGTGTGGTAGACTTACGCGGTCCCGGAGGCTCCATGCGTCACCTCTCCCTGCTCGTCCTCGTCGCCGCCTGCGAGGGGGGTCAGATCTCGATCGACTTCGACGACAGCGCTTCCGCCGACACGGGCAACGCGTCGGACACAACCGACACGACCGACACCACCGACACCACTGACACCACCGATACGACGGACACCACCGACACGACGGACACCACCGATACGATCGACACGACCGACACGACCGACACCACCGACACGACCGACACCACCGATACGACCGACACGACGCCGGCCACGACGCCGTGGTGCGCGAGCGGCTGCACGTGGACCGAGACGACGATCGCGACCTACGGCGGAGGCGGTGCGTTGTTCACGGGCGAGAGCGACGCCGACGTCGCGATGGGCGCGGATGGCTTCGTCCGGATCGGCCTCGCCGATGTCTACAACCTCACGACCGACCTGTACACCGAGCGTCGCAACGGCTTCGACACCGCCCACCTCGACGACCTCGCACGCGCACGGCAAGGCCTGTACATCGTCAACCCGGCGATCTCGCTCACGCTCGGCGCCAACGACGAGACCTACGCGATCTGGTCCGACACCCAGTGGCACCACGCCGTTCCGCAGAGCCAAGGTTGGACGATCACCAACGAAGGCGGGGCGCCCGTCGTTTCGACCTACCCGACCAACGTGCTCTACCGCGATCCCAACGGGCTGTTCCACGAGTTCACCATCCGCAACTATCGCGCAGGAACGCCGGGAGGCACGTGGGCATCGCTGCCTGAGGCCCCCGACACCGTCACCGCCGCGGCGCTCGACGCCAACGGCGAGCTGCTCGCGCTCGGCTACGGCATGGTCGACTGGTCGATGCACGTGTTCAACGGTTCGAACTGGCGTCGACGTGCGCTGTCGGGCACCACCATCGACACCGCCTCAATGACCCTCAACGGCGCCGGGCAACCCGTCCTCGCCGTGCAGCGCACCAACGACACCGAAGTTCAGGTGATGACGTGGGGGTCCGGTAGCTGGACGACCGAGCGCGTCTCGGACAACGGCGCGGAATACCCCAAGGTCGACGTCGCGATCGACGCGATCGGCACGCGGTACGTCGCGTTCGCCGACGACCTCGAGGGGCTGAGCTTCGCGTGGAGCGACGGCAACGGCTGGAACGAGTCCATCGTCAGCAGCACCGACGCCGACGAGGTGTTCATGCGCGTGCGCCCGTCGGGCGAGCCCGTGATCGTCGCTGTGAACCACGGCGACCCCAGCGGCCAGAGCCACACCGTCCGCATCTACCGCGTCGGTCCCTGACGATCAGCCGCCGAAGGGATCGAGGCCGGTGAACGCCACCGAAGCGTCCCACAGCCCGGCCGCCAGGTGCGGGTCGCGGGCGTAGCGCGTCGGCGTCTCGACCACCGGCGGCCCCCAAAAGCGGAGATTAGGACCAAGAAAGCTCCCGCCACCGATCGTGTCGTCGGTGAGGGCGCGCAGGAACGGTAGCGCGCCGTCCGCGGCCGACTGGGTAACGAACGGCATCACGGCACGAACGATGGCGTTGGTCCAGGCCGTCCCCTCTTGGCCCAGCTCGGTGGCCGACATTCCGGGATGCGCCGACAAGGCGACCGCGTCGACCCCAGCGGCCCGAAAGCGACGATCCAGTTCGAGCGCGAACAGCAGGTTGG
>JBEIFN010000387.1:0-3155 GCA_040382435.1 Alphaproteobacteria bacterium | reverse complement strand
GACGACCGCCGCCGCTGATCAGTCGCCGACGACGTCGCGCGCCAGCCGGAACCCGAGCGCGCCCCAGCGCGACGCCGGGGCCTCGGTCGTAAGGGCCTTGGCCCAGCAGGCTAGGCTCGGCTGGTCCCACGATCCCGGGTGGAACAAGTACTCGTCGCCCGCCGCATCCGCCGTCCACTCGCCGACGTTGCCCGCGAGATCGCAGACGCCTTCGGGCGTGCGGTCGTCGACGTACAGGCCGACCGCGCACGGACGTTGCAGCACCTCTTCCTTGGAGTTGGCGTGACCCTCTCCGAACGGCGCCCCCCAAGGGTAGGGACGCTTGGCCGGACCGCGAACGGCCCACGCGCGCTCCAAGCTCTTGAGGAGACGGGCGCCGGCCCACGTCGCGTAGGCGTTGGCCTCGAACCACGTCACGCCGACGACGGGCTGGTTGTCGACCGTGTAGCGGTCGTCCTCGCTCTCGGTGGCGAGCTTGGGCCACGGGTTGGCGCATGCCTGCAACCACGCCCAGCCCTCGTCGGACCACAGCGCGCGGTCGGCGTACCCACCGGCCGCGACGAACGCGCGGAACTCGTGGTTCGTGACCTCGAACATACCGATCTCGAAGGACTCGCCCGTCTTTTGGGTCTGCGCGACCCAGTAGTCGGCGTCGGTGGGCAGCCGCAGGCGCGGATCGCCGATCCGGCCGAGCAGGATCCCGAGCGGCAGGCGCTGCTGGCCCGTACCGACCTTGGCCCCGACCACCTCGACCAGCGCCTGGCGAAGCGACGCGACCGACTCGGCAGGCAGCGAACCCGCGCGGAAAGCGGACCAAAGCTCATCATCGAGGCGTCCGATCACGTCGAGGCGCTCTTCGAGGGCGAGGACCGCGAGGGCATCGATGCGCGTGACGAGTCCAGCGGACATGGTCACCTCCATGGCGAGGGGCGGGGGGGACTATCCCCAGCAGCGCGATCTCTGCAAGTCCCGATCCAACGCCCGGGCATCGCCGTCAGAGCGGCGTGCCTCCCTTCTTCACCCAAGCGTGGACCTTCTGATCGAGGACGGTGTCGACGACGCCGGGCAACCACCGCTTGAGCGCGTAGATGACCCACGCCTCGACGCCCACCATACCGACCTTGCGCTCGGCCTTGAGCCCCGAGAGGAGCGAGGCGGCCACTTGGTCCGCGGTGTAGGTGGTGCTCGATCCCTCGATCTCCCAGGTGAGCTTGGGCTTGGTCTCGTTCTCTGCCTCGAGTCCCGGCGTATCAGTGGTGGGCGGGTAGAACACGTGCAGCCCAATCCCGTACGGCACCAGCTCCTGCCGTAGCCCTTCGGCAAACCCGACGATCGCGTACTTAGAGGCCGAGTACGCCGCATACCCGTAGAAGCTCATGAACCCGAGCATCGACGTAACGAGCGCGATCTGGCCCCCCTTCGACGCCTTCATCGACGGCAACACCGCCTTGACGACACGAACGTGGCCCCAGAAGTTGGTCTCCATCAGCCCGCGCATCGCATCGACGGTCTGCGCCTCCACCGGGCTGCACGCCGCAAAACCGGCGTTGCAGATCAACAGGTCGACGCCCCCCAAGAACGCGAGTGCCTCAGCCACCGCGGCCTGCACCGACGCGTCCGAGGTGACGTCGGTGACGATCGCCCGCGCCGACGCGCCCGCCGCCACCAACTCCGCCTCGACCTCGGCGTTTCGGCCTGGGTTGCGAGCGAGGATGACCAAGCGCGCGCCCTGCTTGGCAAGCTGCAGCGCGGCCGCGCGGCCGATCCCGCTGTTGCCGCCCGTGATCAGCACCCGCTTGTCCGCGTACGTGGCCACCATCGCTCACCTCGAAAGAGTACCCCCGACACGACTCGAACGTGCGACCTGCTGTTTAGGAAACAGCTGCTCTATCCAACTGAGCTACGGGAGCGCGCCGCGACCTTATTCCGCTGGCCCGCGGCTGCCACCCCGGCGCCGGTTCCACGACGCTGGCACGGTCGCTGCGTGGCCCGGTGGCAGGAGGTCGCATGTTCCGTCTCACGCACCACTGGCGCGGCACCACCACGCCGGCCGACTACCCCCGCGACGCCGAGGCGCACGCGGAAGGCAAGCCGCCGATCCCGCTGACGACGGGCTGGGGCGACGGCGCGACACCCGACCGCTAGAACCCCGAGGACACCCTCGGGGCCTCGCTCGCCCAGTGCCACACGCTGACGTTCCTCGCGCTCGCCCACAAGGTGCGCCTCGACGTCACGGCCATCGACACCGAAGTTCAGGTCGAGCTCGGAACCGTCGACCGCACGACCTCGGTAGAGCGCATCACGCTCGCCGCGACGATCCGCGTCGCAGCGGGGAGCGATGTGGCCAAGGCGACGGAGATGTACCACAAGGCGCATCGGTACTGCTTCATCGCGAACAGTTTACGGTCCGAGGTGGTGCTTTCGCCGACGGTCGAGATCGAGGCGCGCTGACCGCCGTCAAAGCGACCACGGCGCGGGTCCCGCCGACTCGACGACGTCTTCCGGCGCGGCGCCGTCGATCCAAGCCGAGAGCCAGTCCGCGATGCGCACCCCGTCGATCTCGGTCTCCGACAGGCTCCCAAGGTCGAGGGACGTCAACGCCGTCAACGCCGACGCAGGGATCTCGACGGCCCCGAGATCGCTGCCGATGATGCCCGTCGGGTCGCCGAGCAGCGCCGTGTGCGTCACACCGTCCTCGATCGCGCGGTGGTAGCGATCCGGAAAGGCGTCGCGGACGGCCCCAGTCTGCGTCTCGACGTCCGCGCGAAACTGCTCGGCAGGGACCTGAAGAAAGACCTTGCCGATGATCAGGTCGTACCAGCTGCTGTACACGCCGACCCGCGTGTGGTCGTCGCGACCCAGCCACCACGACACGAGCGGCGTAATGTGCCCGTCCGCGAGGCACGTCGGACAGTCGTCGGGGACGAACGCGCCCGACCCATGCTCGTCGATCAACGTCGTGAGGAACGCAGGATCCGCCGCGCCGCGCGCGACCCCCACGCCGCTGTCCGAGAACACGAGGATCTCGGCGTCCGGCCACTGATGGCGGACGAGGCTCACCGCGAGGATGGTCCCAAATCCGCCGCCCGAGCTGCCCGCGAGGAGGACGCGCTTGGGGCGTGCGAACTGCGCCTTGGCGACGTCCAGCCCCGCCG
>JBEIFN010000386.1:0-3157 GCA_040382435.1 Alphaproteobacteria bacterium | reverse complement strand
GCCGCGGCGGGGGAGGCGGCTGAGGGTGGGTCCGCGAACAGCGCGGCGAGGGCAAGCTCGGCAGCGGCGCGTCGCGCGTCCTTGAGCGTCGGGCCTTCGCCCTCGAACGCGCGCTCGGCCGCCTCGATGCCTGCGCGCCATCGTCCGTCGGGTTGTTCCTGCTTCCACACCAACGCGGGTGGGGCACGGCGCAGGTCGCGTTCGAGGTGCTCCTGCAGTCGGTTCCACGCGGGGCGTTCGGCGGCGCCGCGGTCGCACAAGTCGCGGACGGCCGCGCCGAACAGGGCTTCACCGAGCCGCATCGCGCCTTCGAGGCCGCGCGTCTCGAGGACAGCGGCGAAGACGGCCTCGACGGCGGAGCCGACCACCGACGCCTCGACGCGCAGGCGTTCGGATCCCACGCGCAGCGCGGCGCCGACGCCCCAGGCGATGCCTGCGCGGGCTAGGGCGCGGTCGGAGACGATCGACTGACGCAACTCCGTGAGTGAGCCCTCACTCGCTTCGGGAAACGCTGCGATCAACAGCCGCGTCACCACCAACGACACGACGGTGTCGCCGAGCAGCTCGTCGACCTCGTTGTGCGCGGAGGTCGGGTGCGCCTGCGCCCAGGAACGGTGCGTCAGTGCACGGCAGACGCGCGGCTCGTCGACCCCGAGCCCCTCGGCTTGGAGCCATGCGAGGAACGAGCTCACGCGACACCGCGCAACGAGCGATCGATCCAAGCCCCGCCGAGGACCTGCTCGCCCCGGTAGAACACGGCGGCTTGCCCCGGCGTCACCGCGCGGAGGTGGTGTTCGAAGCGTACCCGCACCCCGTCCCCATGCGGCTCGACCCAGGCGCCGACGCGCTCGCCGCGGTGTCGGACCCGCACCTCGACCCGCTCGCCCTCGGCAGGCGGCTCCAACCAGTGCACCCCGGAGGCTTGCAGGCCCGTGTGCTGCAAGTCGGCGTCGGTGCCCAGCACGACGCGCCGCGTCTGGGGCTCGATCCGCACGACGAACGCAGGCACGCCGAGGGCGACGCCCAAGCCCTTGCGCTGCCCGACCGTGAACCGGTGGTAGCCGTCATGGTGACCCACGACCGTGCCGTCTTGTAGGACGAACATGCCCGATCCGTCGAGATCGGGTCGCTGGGCGGCCACCCAGCCCCCGTGGTCTCCATCCGGGAGGAAGCAGACGTCCTGTGATTCGGCCTTCTCCGCCGTCAAAAGGCCGAAGCGTCGCGCCTCCTCCCGGACCTCGGCCTTGGTGAGATCGCCGAGCGGGAACAGGGTCCGTGCGATGGCCTTCGGCGTCAAAGGGAACAAGAAGTAGGTTTGATCCTTGGCGGGGTCGCGCGCCGTCAACAGGCGGTCGCCGTCGATGCGCGCGTAGTGGCCGGTCGCGAGGTGGGAGCAGCCGAGCGCGAGGGCGCGCTGGAGCAGCACCCGGAACTTCAGGACGCCGTTGCAGGCGATGCACGGGCTCGGCGTGCGTCCGCCGATCCAAGCGTCGAGGAACGGGGTTTGGACGGCCTCTTGAAACGCTTGTCGGAGGTCGTGGACGTAGAACGGGATCCCGAGACGATCGGCGACGTGCGAGGCGTCCGCGGCGTCGTCGAGGCCACAGCACTTGCCTGCGCGTCCGCCTGCGTCGGCGTCGTGCAGTTTCATGTGCACGCCCACGACGTCGTGCCCCTGCGCCACCAGCCGGGCTGCGCAGACCGAGGAATCCACCCCGCCACTCATCGCTACCAAGACGCGCACCGCGACGTTCCTCCGCGTGCTCTTCCTAGCGCGACGACGCGGCTTCGGCCCGCATCGGGCCGGACCTCGCTGCAACCGTGCTACGCTGCCCGGGTGGAGGTGCCGGATGCGACGCTTGGGGATCGTGGCGATGCTGGCTTGGTCGAGCTGTGGGGGCCAAGAAGGGGACGTCCCCGGCGACTGCGGGGACTTCTCCGACAACGACCGCGATGGCCTTGTCGACTGTTTCGACGACTCGTGCGCCGCGAGCAGTGAATGCCGCAACGGCGCGATCGAGGGGGCGGAGCCCGGCGAGTGCTCGGACGGCATCGACAACGACGGCGATCAGGCGATCGACTGCGACGACGATGACTGCTTGAGCGAGGTCGACTGCGGGGATCTGCAGGATGAGGGGGCGTTCGTTCACCCCGAGCTCAACGGTGTGGACCTGACGTTCAAGCTGACGATCAAGTTGCGCACCCTCGGCGGCGCGGAGGCCGGCGACAACCCGTTCTGCAACGACATCTTCAAGCTCTGCGACTGCGAGCTGAGCTACGCGGGCAGCGGGTCGTTCGTCGACGGCGCGGGTATTCGCGGCACCTTCCAAGGCACCTACGAGCGCGTCGGCGCGTCGGCGCCGCTGGCCACCGACGGCAAGTGCAACGCGTCCTTGCTGGAGGCCGTCTACCCGATCCGCGAAAACATCGGTGTCTCCGTGTTCCACGCGTTCCGTTGGTCGACGGACGGAGCCACGTTGCAGGAGTGGATCGTCCACGAAGACGAAGCGAAGAACGTCGCGATCCCCGTGGACGACAGCCCGCGCGACAACAAGCAGTTCTACCTGACGCAGATGGGGCAGCCGCACGGGGCCGTCGTCGACTACTACGAGTCGGGCTCGGTCGATGATAGCCAAAACCTTGTCACGACGTACACGATCTCGGACTTCCACGCAGAGTTCCGGTGATCTCGTCGGGCGGAGGGTCGCGGGGCGCGGGGGAGGGGCGTGGGGGCGGATCCGACCACTTTCGGGCCGCTCGGGGGCCACTCGGTTAGCGACACGCCCTTGTTTGGATATCTCCGTGACCCTCCCTGTCGTCGCCATCGTCGGCCGCCCCAACGTCGGCAAGTCCACGCTGTTCAACCGGCTGATCGGCTTCAAGAAGTCGTTCGTCCACGACCGGCCCGGCGTCACCCGCGACCGCCTGTACGAGGTCGCCGACCTGCTCGATCGCCGCGTCACGTTGATCGACACCGGCGGCCTCGAGCCCGAGCCCGATACCGACCTGTTGCTTGCGATGCGGCGGCAAAGCTTGCTCGCCGTCGAGCGCGTCCTCAGCCTCGGTGCGCGGAGGCAGCGCGCCGCACACGGCCTCGGCGAGATCGTACATGCCGCGCCCGTGCTCGGCGCTGATCGCGACCAACGTCGGGATCCCG
>JBEIFN010000385.1:0-3158 GCA_040382435.1 Alphaproteobacteria bacterium | reverse complement strand
GCGCGCGCGCGCCATCACGACGGCGCTGACCGAGGTCTGGCCGCAGCGTCGCTGGGTTCCTGACGCGATGGACACCGCGATGGCGATCGTCGCTCCTCCGCGTCCGGTCGCCGCTGCCAAGGCCAACGCCCTGCACGCGGCGCTTCGTCGTCGCGGTGTTCAGGTGCCCTGTACGGTGTTCGGAGGTCAGGCTTGGCTGCGCATCAGCGCCATGGCGTACGTCCAGGAGCAGGACGTGCAGCGGCTCGTCGACGTCATCGACGATGCGCTCGTCGAGGTGGGCGCCTGACTAAAAGTCCCGCTCGACCGCTTCAGGGTGCTGCCGGACCCACACGACTGCGCGAGACCTCGGACCCGGGATCGCGGCGTCGGCCGCGTCGACAGCGAGCCGTCCGAGGGCGGTGTAGGGTCGGTACGCGTCGGCAAAGCTACCGCCGTGCACGCGCTGCCAATCCAGCGACTCCGCGATCTCTTCGGCGATCGTGGGCAACACGGCCTCGTGCATCGCGCGGACCTCTCGGTCATCCTGGCACCACCTGTCCGCTTGGAACTTCGGCGGGAGACGGAGGTTGGCGTACTGGAAAACGCGCAACGGGTTGTCGTCGACGAGCAGGACCTTGTCGAGCGAAGCGTCGAACCCGCGCAAGTCCTTGGACGGCTCCATGACGGGTCGCCCGCTCGACGCGGGCTGCTGCACCAAGTGGCTGTTGCCGACCCACGCGGCGATCGCTGGGTGGTCGCGCAACGAGACGCCTTCCCACATCCAAGCGCCGAGGATCGCTTGCACGCGGGCGTCGAGGTTGGCGGAATCGATCGCGATCGCGCCGCCCGCGTCTCGGATGGTGTCGAACACGGCTTCCCAGCCGGGAGCGAGCTGTACGGCGCGGTCGCGATCGCCGTCACGGTAATGGAAGGACGCGCAACGGCTCGCGAGGTCGGCGGGGTACGACTGATCGATGAGCGTCTCGTCGAGGTCGAACACCACGATGAACGGCGCACGATCGAGGGCTGCTTGGTCGAACCGGCCCTCCGTCCGCCCAGCACGAACGGCGGTGAGCGCATCGGCGTAGGCCGCGTCGACAACGAGGGTTGGGTCGGCGCGCATCGCGTCCCGTACCAAGTTCTGGACCTCGATCACCGCGGACCGCGACAGGCCCGTCTCTGACATGACGGCGTCGATGTTCAGCCGCACACCTTGGTCTTCGACGGACTTGGCGTAGCGGTCGGTCCACAGCGGAAGCGGGGGAAGGACCGGTGCTGCGGAGGCGAGGGAGAGGGAGAGGAGGGCCGGGACCACGTTGGCTCCTTCACGCGAGGGGGACGTCAGCCGTACTGAACGCGGACGTGGGAGATCATGGCGAGCAGTCCCGCTCGAACGACCTCGGTCGAAGGATGCTTGAGGATGGCCCAACCATCCCCTTCGTAGGAACTGCCGCGCACTTGCCCGACTGCCGGCAGCTTGCGGTCGACGACGAGGTGCCCGGCTGCGGCTTGGGCTGCATCGAGTCCGAACACGCCCGTGATTCGTCGGCCCGGACCCGAACCGCGGAAGTAGGCACAGCCGACCGCAAACTGGCGCTCCGGTAGACTCCATGTTCCGTGGACCATCAACGTGCACCAAGCAGCCCAGACGTCCGCGTTGTGCGCGAGGCCGAGCATGTCCATGAAGCTGGCGCCGGGGGGGCGCGCGCCGATCTCGCTCACCAACGGACGCCCGTCGGGGCGCAAGAACCACTCGGTGTGGGCCATACCGTCGTGCATGCCCAGCGAGCGCACGGCAGCGTCTTGGATCGCCGCGAAACGCTGCCCATGGGCGTCCAGACCCTCTCGGGGGGTCAATACGCACCACTGCATCCACGGATTCTCGAGGATCTCGAGTGGTCGGTTCATGTAGTGCGTCGAACTCGCCCAGACGGTGCGTCCGCCGATGACGACGGTCTCGAAGCTCCGCTCGTCACCGACGATGAACTCCTCGGCCTGAAACACGCGGTCTGGCCCCGGACGCAGCTCGGAGAGGACCCTGGGGAGGCTCGCGGCATCCCGGACTTGTTGTGTCGCGACGGAGCCGACACCTTCGACGGGCTTGAGCACGATCGGGTAGCCCACCTCCGCGACGAACCGAAGCACGTCGGCCTCGCCACGCACCAGGGCCTGCTTCGCCACCGGAAGGCCGTTCGCCCGCAGGACGCTTTTCATCCGGTTCTTGTCGCGGAAGTTTCGAGCTGCGGCCTCCCCGAGCCCGGGCACGCCGGTCGCGTCACGCGCCGCCGCAAGCGGAACCTGCAGGTGCTCGAGGAAGCCGAGAAGACGCTCCACCCGGCCGTATTCGGACTGAAATGCGCGCACGGCCGCGATCAGCTGACGCTCGTCGAGCGCGTTCTCGACCCGGTAGTGACCGGCGAGGCGGCCCTTGGTGAACCCTGGGAGACGGTCGACGGGGGCGTGCGTGATCAGTCCGAGCCGGACACCGTCCAAAGCGAGCAGGGCTCGGATGCACTGCACGGTGTTCGGGCTGAGGGTGGGCGCGACGAACAGTACGAGCACGGCGGCCTCCAGTCGGGGACCGGCCCTTAGCGGACCAGATAGCCGCCGTCGACCGCGATGACCTGTCCGGTCACGTAGCAGGCATCCTCACTCACGAGCCACGCCACGGTCCCCGCCATCTCGTCGGGCTCGGCGATCCGACCCAGCGCGGTGTGGTCGGTAAAGGACTGCAGGATCTCGGGAGACTGGGTGAGGGCAGCGGCAAACTTCGTGTCGACGAGCCCGGGTGCCAAGCCGTTGACGCGGATGCCCGCCGCGCCCCACTCGACGGCGAGCGTTTGGACGAGGCTGACCAAGGCCGCCTTCGTCGAGCCGTAGACGCCCTGAAAGGGTGCCGCGCGGAGGCCCATGATGCTGGAGACGAACACGACGCGCCCCTGCACGCCCCGTTCGAGCCAGCGAAGGGCGATCTGTCGCGTCAACTCGAAGGGGCCGAAGACGTTGACCTCGAAGGTCTTGCGCCAGAGCCCGGCGTCCGCGGTGACGATGGGACCGAAATGTGGGTTGGTGGCAGCGTTGTTGACGAGGATGTCGGGTAGGCCGTGGGCCTCGATCAGCCGCTCCAAGGTCGCCGACATCGCCGTCAAGTCCCCGACATGAAGGCAAGCGCCGTC
>JBEIFN010000384.1:0-3159 GCA_040382435.1 Alphaproteobacteria bacterium | reverse complement strand
TTCGTCGGCGCCATCGGCAAGCCGTGGCTGCTCGCGTTCAGCACGGCGTCGTCCGAGGCCGCCCTCCCGCAGGCCCTCGACCGCCTCGAACGCTTCGGCGTGCCCAAGCACATCGTCAGCTTCGTCCTCCCGCTCGGCTACTCCTTCAACCTCGACGGTTCCACGCTCTACCTCGCGTTGGCGAGCGTGTTCGTCGCTCAGGCGGCCGGCATCGATCTCGACATCGGCACCCAGCTCCAGATGATGCTGACGCTCATGCTCACCAGCAAGGGCGTGGCGGCCGTTCCACGCGCCAGCCTCGTGATCCTCACCGGCACCCTCGCGACCTTCGGCCTACCGATGGAGGGCATCGCGCTGATCTTGGGCGTCGACGCGTTCATGGACATGGCACGCACGAGCGTCAACCTGCTCGGCAATGGCCTCGCCGCCGCGCTCGTGGCGCGCTGGGAGGGAGTGACCTTCTCGACCGAGCCGTTCCCCGAGGACACGTGACCCTCGTGATCAACGCGCCTTCTTCTTCGCGTCGACGACGATCGGCCCCTCGGCCGTCGTGAACACGGAAGGCACCACCACGGTGACCTGCGCCCCCTCAGGCGTCGGTGGAAACCGGATGCGCCGCAACGCGGCGGGCAAACACAGGTCCGCCGCGCCGCCCAAGCCCGAACCACCCGCCGAGACGACGCGGCCGTCTCCCGCAACGACCACCTTGAGCAGCACCTTGGCCGTCAGATCCGGCCGCATCCGCAGCTCTCGCTCGTAGCACTGAAGCAGCAGCCCCGCCGAGGCGTCGAGCGTGTCGAGGAACGCGGGCACATCGAGCGTTCCGCCGGTCAGCGCGGGCTCCGCATGCACCCACCGCGGCTCCCCGGCGTGCGCCGGGTAACCGGCGCACAGAACCGCCCAAGTCGCCAACCATCGCCTCATGCCGCCCCCGTGGCCCATTCTACGCTCCGTGCTCGGAGGAGCCGTCAGGAATCGGCACGCCCCACGCAGGAACCGAACCCGTGGGGATGGCCTCCTTCATCCGGACGTCGACCGTCAGCTGCAGCCGCCAGCGATCGCTCGGGTTCGACGCGCCGTGCGGCACGCGGAGATCCATCGGCCTCGCTCGGCCCAAGGGCCACCAAGCCTGCTCCGCCTCGGGCAGTTGTAAAGCCAGATGGAACCTCAGCACGTCGTCCTGCCGGTGATCGACGTGCTGGGGGACGACCCCGCCAGCCTCCAGACGCATGAAGCCGCCGACGACGACGTCACCGCGGGCGGCGAGCAGCGCGTACGTCTGAGGACACATCCGCCGCGCGCGCTCGGCCGCGTCGGCCGGAAAGTCCTCGCCGTACTGGTCGAGCAGGACGGGGAACGCGCGCCAGTCGCCTCGGTACGCATCACCCGGCATCCGGAACCCCGCGTCGTCGGGGAGCGCGAGCGCCTCGGCCCGGAAGACATCGACATGCGACTCGAGCCAGCCCATCACGGGAAACGCTTCGCGTAGCGCGCGCCACGTCGTCCACATCGTCGCCTCCGGCGTGCGTCTATCGTACACGCAACGTGCCACAGGCGGCGACAGGTCGCTCATTCGAAGACGTTGGCGTCGAGCCACGCGAGCAGGTCCGCGATGTCCTGATCGGAGAGCGCGTCGCCGAAGGCAGGCATCGCGTCCTCCCCGTTGAGGATGATGGCGATCGTCTCTCCGTCGAGGGACTCGCCGAGCAGCGACGGACCGGTACTGCCCGTGCCGTCCGCGCTGTGGCAGACTGAGCAATTGGACGCGTAGATCGCCGAACCCGCGTCGGCGTCACCGGTGAGCGCGAGGATGTCGTCGCCGCGCGTGCCCGCAGACTCCTCCGGCTCGCCGCAGCCCATCGCCAGCACCGTCAACGCCATCCACCCGAAGACCACGCCCCGCATCCTGCCTCCCGCTTGTCGTGAACCGTCACGACGACCCATGCTAGCGCACATCCCGACGACTGTCTCAGACAGGACGGCGCAGCCGTGCAACGGCGGCGCGCAGGCCGTCGATCGTCAGTTCGAACATCGGCACGACCTCGCCGATCGCACGGACCGTCGGGTGGTCCCACCAAGCCACCGGATCAGGGTTCAACCACACCGACGCAGGGGCGCGCGCCTTCATGCGGCGGAGCTGGTCGATGCCGGAGGTGCGCAACGCGGCGTCCAAGCCCCACCCGACCTCGGAGAACAGCTCGTAGGGGGCCATCGAGGCATCGCCGACGAAGATGACGCGGTGTTGGGGCGTGAGCTCCGCGAGGACGTCTTGAACCGGGCGGCGGGCGTTGGTCGTGACGTCGGTCCAGATGTGGTGCGTCGGCACATTGTGGAAGCTGTAGACATCGAGGCTGCGAAAGACGCGCGCCTCCTCGTCGATGGCGGTGAACAGCGACGAGACCCGCTCGGCGTGCGGCGCCATGCTCCCACCGACGTCGAGCATCAACACCAACCGCACCTAGTTCTGACGGGCTCGCCGCTCGACGAGTGTGAGTTCACCGGCTTCCGACGCCGTTTTGGCGATGGTCTCGTCGATATCGAGCTCCCACATGCCCTCGCGGACCAGACGTCGGAGCGCCCGCAACGCCACTTGCCCATCGCGCGTGTCCAGCGTCCGGTCGGTTCGATAGGCCGACCACGCTCGCGCGTCGGCGACCGCGATCGCACCGCGTCCACCCCCAGGTCCGCCGATGCGGATCCCGCGCGCGGCGCGGCCTCCGTGGCCGAACGGTGACGTCCCGCCCGTCCCGACCCAGTGGTTGCCGCCGTTGTGCGCCTCCTTCTGCTCAGCGAGACGCTTGCGCAGCTCGTCCCACAGGCGCGCATCGTCCCAAGGGGGCTCGACGCGCTCGTTCCCCTCCGCGCGCTCGACCGCCCGCGCCAACCACGCCTCCAGCTTGGCCCTCAGGTCCGCGTCGAGGACCACACCTCGGAAGGTCTCGGCGAACGCCAAGTCCCATCCATCGAAGTCGGCCTCGGTCCTGCACACGATCGCGCGTCCGATCGCGTGCAAGCTGTCGACGTCGTGGATGACGCCGAGGCGCATCGCGTCGAGCAGCGCGCGCCACGTCCCCACGCCCGCCGGGACGCCCTCTGCACGTAGCCGGAAGAGAAACGGCAGGAACATCAGCGGCCGGGTTGCGGCTGCCGCACGAGGGC
>JBEIFN010000383.1:0-3169 GCA_040382435.1 Alphaproteobacteria bacterium | reverse complement strand
CGCCCCACGCGCCAACACCTGCAACGACGTCTTGCGCGCATTCGCCCGAAAAGCCGGTCCGGCGGGTGGCAGAAGACGCAACGATCGTGTACCATGCGCGTGCCCAATGCCTTTCACCATGGCCCCAACGGGCAAGGAGACCCCATGAACACCTGGCGTAGCCTCGCGCTCGTCGCCCTTGCGTTGGCGGCTTGCGGCAAGACCTCCGACACCGACAGCACCGACACCGCCGCCGGCGATTCGGACAGCAGCGCCGACACCACGCCGTCCGGCACCGACACCGGCGACTCTTCGATCGGCGGCGGCCTCGTCAGCATCGACGCGATCGCGATCTCGGCCGAGTTCGGCTACGACGCCACCACGATGAGCGCCGTCCCGGCAACCATCGACGGCAACACGCTGAACCCCAGCATCACCTTCCGCCTCGGCGAGGCCGGCTACTTCACCCAGGGTGACGACGACCTCGGCTGCGCCGTGTTCGCCACCGCTTCGGGCGGCGGCTCGATGGCCGCCTTCGCGACCGAGGCCGGCATCGCGTTCGGCTTCGAGGTCCCAGGTCCGTTCACGATCGACGCCTCGGGCTGCGAGGGCATCGCCGACACCGCCGAGGCCGAGGCCATCGTCGGTGAGCTCACCGCCACGGGCTTCCTGTGGGGTCTCGGCGTGCAAGAGGACCTCGGCGCCGACGCCGAGGACGCCATCTCCGGTGCCGGCGTCGACCTCGACGGCTTCATCGGCGGCGGCTTCGCTGGCTCTTGGGTCGACCCCGAGGCCGCTGCCATCACCGCGGCCACCTACGCCCCGGACGGCGGCTACGTCAACGGCCTCGAGTTCGACGGAACGAACCTCGTCCTCAACGCCGGCCAGGCCACGCAGCTCACCACGGCCGACATGATCGTCGGTGGCGAGCTCCAGACCGGCTACTACATCGTCTCCGAGGTCTACTACTACACCTTCCAATGAGGTGAAGTAGGCCCTCGTTCGCGAGGGTCCAACGGCGCGCCGGGTGGAACCACCACCCGGCGCGTTTCGTTTTTGGGACGCGTCGCGCGCCTACCAGCGCACCGACCAAGCAATCGTCATCAAGGCGACGCCCGTGCCCCCGAGCGCGGCGGACGTCGCCCCCAGCAGGTTGGCCGTGGCCGCGCGCTCGTCGACCTCGGTCGCGGGCGCCGTGGGCAAGCCCTCGCGGACCACGAGCCCGCCGGCGAGCGAGCCGACGGCACCAAGCAAGAGCGCGGAGGCGACCCCCGTCCCGACCGCGCGCGCGACCGCTCGACGGCCAGCGCGCACGAGCGAAGGGTCGGAGCTGACCGCATAGGCCCCTGCCGGCAGCTCCGACACCGTGAGATGGTGCCCGGTATAGGCCACGCCGCCGTCTGGACGCAGGACCTGAAACACGAACGCGCGCTCGGCAGGAATCGGTGCGTCTCTCGCGCCATCCACCGCCCAGCCGTCCACCGGTCGGACCACGAACGGATAGGCGCGGCCTTCGCCACGCGACATCGCGTCGGCCTCCAACCGCGCCAACGGGTGGTCCTTGACGAGGACCGACGTCAGCGGCTCGGTGCCTGGCATCAGCGCGTGCACCGCCACCCAGGCGCGGCGCGAGGCCTCGGCGTCGTCGGCCATGTACGCCGTGAGCGCAGCCGCGCGATGCAAAACGGCGGACTCCGCGGGCGTGAGAAGGCGGTCGGCGCACGGAAGGTGACGGCCCAGCTCGGCTTTGGCGACCTGCAGGGCGTCGGCGTCGAGCGCGCGCCACGCGGCTTCGACCTCTCGGGCGGCGTCCACCGCGGTGTCGGCCGCCCCTGGCGGGCACACCACCGCCGGCTCCGCGGCCCACACGCTGACGATCCACAGCAGCATCCGTCCCCCGAATGTCATGGTACCGCAGGCGGAAGTCCGCTCGTCACCTCGGTCGCACGGCTTCCGCCCCTCGCGAGGCTCGCCGCCCTGCGCCGTGCCGGCTACAGCCTGCCCATGTCGGCGCTCCCCGCTCGTCCCCACCTCGTGATCACCGCCGGCGGCACGGCCGAGGCGATCGACGACGTCCGCACGCTCTCCAACCGGTCCACGGGCCGCCTCGGGCTCGCGCTCGCGCTCGAAGCCGCGGCCCGCGGGATGCGGGTGACGCTGATTGGCGCGACGAGCCTCACGGACCGAGCGCAAACGCTTCCCGAGAGCATCACGTTCGTCGCCTTCACCGACACCGCGTCGTTGCGCGAGGCCCTGCGAGCACACCTGACCCCTGCGCCCGACGTCGTTTGGATGGCGGCAGCGGTCGCGGACTACGTCCCCAAGGCGGCGAGCGGCAAGCTCTCGTCGGACGCGCAGCGGCTCGTCATCGAAGCCGAGCGCACCGACAAGCTGTTGCCGTGGATCGTCGAGCAGATCGGCGGCGACCGCGTCATCGGGTTCAAGCTGCTGTCCGGGGTCACAACCGAACGCCTGCTCGACGTCGCCCGCGCGCAACGCGACGGCCTCCAGCTCGCAGCCACCGTCGCCAACGACCTCCAAGCGCTTGCCGAGGGGCACCACCCGGCGTGGTGGGTCGACGCAAACAGCGCGCGGCCCATGGTCGCGACGCGCGAAGGGACCGCGAGCCAGTTGCTCGATGCTTGGCGTCCCGAGACGCAGATCGGCGTGCGGTGGGGACCAGGACGCCTCGCTCTACGGGTCCCGCTCGACCGACCCGCGGGCGTTCATCCCTCGCCGCGATCGATCGAACGGCTCGCCCGCGATGGCGCCGACGCGACGATGCCCGAGCTCGTCCTCGACGAGGCGGGCGGCATCGTCGGGCTGGGCGGCGCCTGCGACGCGGCGCGGTGGCGCGCTGCGGGACCCGGCGCCCTCTACGTCCATGGCGAGGTCGTCGCGACGCGACGCGGCGAGGCGTGGCAGATCACCACCGACGACAACGGCTGGATCGAGGCGCACGCCGCCGCGCTCGGCGACCGACCGACGCTGCTCGGCGCTGTCGAGGGGTGGACCGATCGGGGCTGGACCCACGACGGCGACGGCCGGTGGACCGCGCCCTGGACGCGACGCGACGCCGCACCCGCTGCGAGCGTCCTCGTCATCGACGTCGCCACCGGGCAGGTGCTCGTCGGCATGCGAAAGAAGCCACCGCTCCGTTGGTCGATCCCCGGAGGTCGCGGCGAGGCGG
>JBEIFN010000382.1:0-3172 GCA_040382435.1 Alphaproteobacteria bacterium | reverse complement strand
TGCAGCAGCTCGAGGAACGCGCCGTCCGACGCCCCTTGGCCCGACCACGTGACGGCAAAACTCCGTCCGACCGTCGGCGGGTTGGCCCCGTTGATGTTGGGCTGGCTCACCTCGACGCCAGGCGCCTCCGTCG
The DNA here is from genome assembly GCA_040382435.1 of Alphaproteobacteria bacterium. Lineage (GTDB taxonomy): Bacteria > Myxococcota_A > UBA796 > UBA796 > JBEIFN01. Next base: position 3,039 of record JBEIFN010000382.1, on the reverse strand, counting down.
CGATGGCGTCGGTCAGCGTCAGATCGGGGAAGAGGAACCCATCCCGAAGCTCCACCGACCACAGCGACGCCCCGGCCAGGTCCGAGACGGTGAGTGGCTCCGACGCAAAAATATTCAGGTCATAGCTCGCTTGGGGAAGGACAACCGCTGCACCGCCGCCGCGCCAGGTGACCTCGAACGCCCCGGTACCGACCACCTGTTGGTCCGAGACGGAGCCCGAGGCCGACTGGCCTACGTAGTCGATGCGAAAGCACTGATCGAGTCCGGGCGCGTAGAACCGCTCCACCATCGACTCAGTCGGCGCGAGGAACATCGTCCGCGCCAGCACCACCGGCGCAGTGTCGAGCCAGTAGCCGCCCTTGTACCGGAGCACCGTGGCCTCGGCGAGGCCGCCGATCAAGCCGGAACCATCCGGCCAGTATTGAAACCCATCACGAACAACGTCGGCCCCCGCGGCGTTCTCGACCTCGACATCGACCACGGTCGCGCCGCGGTTGCGCGGCGTCTCCACCACGAGCACGCGCGGTGCGACCGAGACGATCTGCGCCGGCTTGCCGTCGAAGGTCACGACCACATCCTCGGAGAAGTCGGACCCCTTGAGGGTGACACGGGTGCCCCCCTCGTCGGTGCCATCGGTCGGCCCCACGCTGTCGAGTTGGGGTCGAACGGCTGTCGCGCTCGATGCGGGTTCGCCCGTCTCCTGCACCTCACCACCATCATCGGGCGGTTGATCCGGGGCCTCGTAGGCAGAGAACGGCGTGACCAGGCACCCGCCCATCGAGACCGCCACCGCGAGCGTCCACCACCGCCCCATCGCTCCCTCCCACGAACAAATCGTACCGGACCTCGAACGAACTGTAAACGGCTTCCTCGCTCGCACTTCATCACCCTGACGTGCCGCTTGATCGCCCCGACATGGTCAGTCGGCTCCGCCCGTGCGACACTCCCCCTCTCCCGGCGTGCCCGCGCAACGCCGCGCACCCTCGACATCCCCCTCTTCACGGCGTACCAGCCCCCATGCGACAGAGCCCAGACTCCAACGTTCTAGAGGGTATTTCCTTGGTACGCGCCGCGCGTTGGGCGGGGCAGAACGGCCTCGACGCGGTCGCGCTCGGTCAGTCGATCGGGCTTCACCCGAGCGACCTGACCGACCCCACCAGGCTGCAACCACTCCGCCGCGTCTGTCAGTACTTTCAGGCCGTCGCCGACGCGAGCGACGATCCCGCCGTCGGGCTGCGGTTCGCCGAGTACGACGACCCCGCCGAGTTCGGGTTGATGGGTCTTCTCGCCGCGCAGTCCGCCACCATCGGCGAGGGCCTGCGCACGGTCCAGCGCATCTACGACCAGCTGATGCCGGGCGGCGTGTTCCGCATCGTGCCTCAGACCTCGGGCGCCCGCCTCGAGCTGGGCTTTGACTTCGAGCTCGTCGGGATCGACATCCTCCGCCAAGAGATCCTCGCCGCGCTCGCGCGCAACCTGCGGCGCCTCTGCGTCGGCTTCGAGCCGTTCGTCGAGGTCGAGCTCCGCGTCACACCGCGCGACCCCACGCCCTACCAGCGCTGCTTCCTCGCGCCTGTCCGATTCGGCGCCCCGACCGAGGCGCTCGTCCTCGACGCCCGGGTGCTCGAGGTGGCCAACCCCGGCGCCAACCCGATCCTGCTGCACCACCTGCATGAGTCGTTCGAGGTCAACCTCCAACGACGTCGTGCGGCAGCGCGCAAGGCGGCGCGGCTGCTGCACCTGCTCGGGGTCATCGTCGACCTTGAGTCGGGTGCTGTGACCCGGCTCGACGACCTCACGACCGACGCCGTGCGGTTGACGAGCCGAGAGCGCGCGCTGCTGACCTACCTCGCCTCCCGCGTCAACGAGACGGTCACCCACGAAGAGATCGAACGCGACGTCTGGCACATGGGCAAGGGTGTCGTCAGCCACGCACCCGCCGTCGCGATCCGCCGGTTGCGGACCAAGATCGAGCCCAACCCCAACAGCCCGGTCAACCTGCTCACGGTCTTCGGCGCGGGCTGGAAGCTGGTGGTGAACTCCTGAGCGCGGGGCGTTAGCCCCCCTGCTCGGAGCCACCATGTCCTCGACGGTCCGCGCGTTCTCTGGGGTCCAGCCCACCGGGAGCCTGCATCTGGGCAACTACCTCGGCGCGGTGCGGCCGTGGGTTCGCAACCAGGTCGGGCGCGACAACCTGTTCTGCGTCGTCAACCTCCACGCGCTCACCATCCCCGAGGCCGTGTCGCCGACCGAGCTGGCCGCCCACAGCCGTCAGGTCGCCGCCCTGTTCCTCGCCGCCGGCATCGATCCCGAGCACGCCGCGGTCTTCATCCAGTCCTCGATCCGCGAGCACACCGAGCTGGCCTGGGTCCTCAACTGCGTCACGCCCCTCGGGTGGCTCGAACGCATGACGCAGTTCAAGTCCAAATCCGAAGGCCGCGACACCGTCGGCACCGGCCTGCTCGACTACCCGGTCCTTCAGGCCGCCGACATCCTGCTCTACGACACGAACACCGTGCCCGTCGGTGAGGACCAACGTCAGCACATCGAGCTGGCCCGTGACATCGCGCTTCGGTTCAACCACCTGTTCGGCGAGACGCTCGTCGTCCCCTCGGTGAGCCTCCCGCCTGCCGGCGCGCGCGTGATGGGCCTCGACGAGCCGACCGCCAAGATGAGCAAGTCGATCGCTGTGGCCCGCCCGGGCCACGCGGTCGGGCTGATGGACCCCCCAAAAACGATCCAGAAGAAGGTCAACCGCGCCGTGACCGACTCCGGTTGCGACTACGATCCCTCGACCGCGAGCCCCGGCGTGATCAACCTGATGGGCATCCTGTCCGCGCTCGGCGGTGAGCCGGTCTCGGCGATCGCTTCCCGCTTCGAAGGCCGCGGCTACGGCTACCTCAAGGCCGAGGTCGGCGAGGCGATCATCGCCGAGCTGTCGCCCCTTCAAGACCGCTACACCGCGCTGACCGACGACCCCGCGACCCTCGACCGCGTCTTGAACACCTCGACCGAACGCGTCCGGGAGATCGCGGCGAC
>JBEIFN010000381.1:0-3174 GCA_040382435.1 Alphaproteobacteria bacterium | reverse complement strand
CGGGGCGTCTGGGCCGCGGAGGACGAACATCCCGACTTCGCCTGGGTGCCGTACAACAACCCGCGCACGCGCACGTCGGGCAGCTCCGAGAACCCGTTCCTCGAGTACGGTGCGCTGCTCGACGTCCTGGGCGAGGGCATCGAACGCCGATGAGCCGATGGGCGTGCGCGCTGCTGTTGATGGCCTGCGGTCCCGTGGAGCTCGGCGGGCGCGACGGGGGTGAGGCTTGGTTGGGCGTCCTCGTCGCCCCCGCGCATGTCGTCGTGCCGGTGGGGGGCGAGGCGCCCCTGCTCGCGACGGGCCTGACACCGGAGCGCACCGCGGAAGAGGTGACCGCGCTCGCGGGGTGGGAGGTCGAGGACCCTGCCGTCGCCGAGGTCTCGGATGCCTTGGATGCCGAGGGAACGCTGCGGGGGATCGCTGCGGGGCAGACGCGCGTGCGTGCGGTGGTCGAGGGCGTTCCGAGCCCGTGGGTCGAGGTCGACGTGACCGAGGCGACGGTGTCGGCGCTCGCGGTGACGCCGCAGGTCGTCGACGTCGCCGTCGGCGCGTCCACCTCGCTCACCGCCACCGCGACGTACTCCGATGGGCTGAGCGCGGACGCTTCGGGTCAGGTGCGGTGGATCGTCGAGGACGGCGCCATCGCGATCGTCGACGCCCGCGGTGTCGTGACGGGCATGTCGGAGGGCACCACGCAGGTCGCGGCGCGCTGGGACGACGTGGGCGCGGCGCCGACCACCGTGAACGTGCGACGCGGCGCCCCGCAGCTTCGGGTGACCGGCGTGACCAGGACGACCAGCGGCGTCCGGGTCGACGTCGAGAACGTCGGGAGCGTGGCCGTCGACGCCACATGGCTCGATGTTTACGTGGCCCCGGCGCGACCGCCCGTCGCAGGCGACCTCGGCGACGCGTTCGTTCGGGTCGAGGATCTCGCGGCGGGCGAAGCGCGAAGCGTCGCGCTCGACGTGACCCTGCCGTCGGGGCAGCCCGAGGTCACGGCGTTCGTCGACAGCCTCGACACGCTGGAAGAGTCCGATGAAGCCGACAACCAGTTCACCGCGCGGCTCGGGGCGGCGAGCGCCGACGCCTTGCCGGATCTGGCAGTGTACGACGTCAGCAGCGCCGTTTATGCCACGTTCATCGTCCACACCGTGACCCTCGCCAACCTCGCGGACGCGCCGGCGGGGCCGTTTGACCTCGAAACCTGGGCCGATCGTTCCACGGCACCGGGGGCACGCACCGTCGCGGACGACGTCACGACGGTCGAGGGCTTGGGCCCGTTCGAGACGCGGGCGGTCAACGTGCTGGTCAGCGTGTCGTGCAGCACATGTTCTGCGTGGTTCTGGGTCGATCGCGCGGACGTGGTCGCCGAATCCGACGCGTACGGCAACCTCGACGGCCCCTACGTCACCGCGCCAGCCGGTGACTCGGGGTTCGACACCGGCTGGTGGTGAGCGTCGTGCGGCCTACTTGCCGCCCTTGAGGTCGAAGCTGATCCACAGCGTCTCGTCGAGCGCCAACAGCTTCTCGAACGACATCGGTCGGCCCTCGAGGGGGACGTTGACCTCGACGGGGGCGGCGCCCGAGTCCATGCCACCACGCTTGATTTGGGCCTCGGCCGCCATCTCTGCTTGACCTTGGTAGGCGCGGTCTTGCATCAGCGTCAGCGACGACTGGGGCGCGTCCAGGTAGTCCACGTGCGCCATGTTCCCGTCGAAGCTGCTTTTGGGCGTCTTGGTGTCGTCGGGCACGTACATCGTCCAGCCGACCCACGTGGTCGGGACGTCGGTGTGCGGCAGCTCGGCGCGGACCTTGGACGTCTTCTTGCCGTTCTCGACGTAGACGACCTCGACCGAGAAGCCCGACAGCGCGCCGCCGGACGATGCTGACCGCACCAGCGGGAGCAGGATCTGGCCCTTGGGGCCACGGCTCGGCTGCACGGCACGACCGGCGACCGACGCGCTCCACAGCTCGGCGCCCTCGGGCAGAAACAGGTCGAGGTACTGGCGGCGGTTGTTGCGCACCTCGTAGACGACCTGCGTCAAGCGGCGTCCGTCCGAGGTCATCATCGACACGGCTTGGGCTCGGTCGAGGAGCGTGACGAGCACATCCACCTGCTCGTGGGCGGTGACGATGAGCGGGATCGCGGCGTCGTCGGCGAGGAACTTGTAGCCGAGCAGGACGGGCTGCGTCGTGGTGCCGATGATGTCGGCGGGAAGTTGACGGACGTCGACCGGGCTCGCCCCGGACACCGCGCCGGGCGCGATCTCGAGGTTTCCGCCGGCGGTGACGCCCAACCATCCCTTGAACCGGTCGCCATCGAACGGGGTGATGATCGGGGCTTGGACGGTGTTGCCGCCCATGGCCACGGGACGTTCGGCTTCGATCGTCACGTCCCATGCACCTTCGGCGACGAAGCCCAGATCGAGCGTCAGGTCGCCCTTGTCGTCGACCTTCCACTCGCGGACGCCCGCGCCCTTGACGTCGAGGACGACGAGGCCGTCGGGGATGTCGTAGCGGAACTGGTCGAGTCCACCGAACAGCACGGTGTGGTGCAGCGTCGTCGACGCGTGGAGCAGGCCATCCGCGAGGTCGACCCGCGTGGTGGACTCCGTGTAGAGCCGCGTGTCCTCCGCCGTCGGCGCGGCGGGCGCATCGGTCGTCGTGCGCTGCCAAGCGGCTGCGAACCGGTCACGGGCCGACAACGCCACGCTGAGCTTGCGCTGGCCGCCAGCCGTCGCGTCGCTCAGGACTCGGCCCTGCGGGATGCGCAGGTCGATCGGCCCATCCACCGGCACGCTGAGCGAGAGCGTCGTGCCGCCCGAAGGTGCGAGCGGGAACCCGATGTTGTGCACCCCCTGGGTCTCGACGACGGCCGTGGCGAACGTCAGGTCGATGTCGATCGCCCCCTTCGCGTCGGTGATCAGCGTGTACCAGTCGCCGCTCAGCGTGACCGAAGCGGGCTTTCCGCCCACCTTGGCGTCGATGAGCGCGGAGCTGGCGGCGACGAGCGGGATCTGGATCCAACCGGCGTCGCGGTGGTTCTCGACCCGCAGCTTGGCGGAAAACACGGCGGTTTCGCCCTGTACCTTGCCGTCGTAGGCGGCGGTCGTGAGGCTCGCGGCGACGGGCGCGACGGGCGGCGTCGGCGTCTTCGTCTTGTCGATCAACGCG
>JBEIFN010000380.1:0-3176 GCA_040382435.1 Alphaproteobacteria bacterium | reverse complement strand
GGACGAGCGCCCGATCAAGCCCGGCGCCGACATGCTCGCCCAGTGGCTCCCCGGCGGCGAGAAGGTGCTCTGGGCCGACAACGCGACGTGGACGATCGACCTCGACCTCGACCCCGGAGAGCTTCAGCGCACGCCACGCACGGCCGACGCCGCTTGGTCCGACGCCGTCGCGGCCTACGAACGGCACCTCCGCGAGAGCGCGGCGCGCCCACTCGACGCCGGGGCCGTCGAGTCCCTCCGCGCGCTGGGTTACCTCGAAGGCGGAACCCACCCATGAACGCACGCACCTCGCTCCTCACCTGCGTCGCTCTGTTCGGTCTGCTCGGCGCTTGCCGAGGCCGGCCGCTCGAGCGCGCCGCCCGCATCTTCGGCGACGAGGAAGCGGTGGAGCGCGTCCGCGGCGGCGGCCAGCCGACCGTGCTGTTCATCGTCCTCGACACCGTTCGCGCCGATCACATGGGCGTCTGCGGCTACAACCGGCCCAACACGCCCTACCTCGAACACCTCGTCAAGGACGTCGAGGGGGTCTCGTTCACCTGCGGCGCCCACGCGCCCGGGCCTTGGACGGTGCCGAGCCACGCGAGCTACTTCACCGGCCTTCAGGTCCCAGAGCACGGATCCGACCGCATGGGACTGGTCTTCCCGAGCCACATCCCCACGCTTGCCGAGAAGATGAAGGAGAAGGGGTTCCAGTCGGTGATGCTGACGGCCAACCCCACCCTCAGCGAGCTGTCGGGGTTGCAACGAGGCTTCGACCTCATTCGACGTCCCAAGACGCTCACCGAGATCCGCAGGGACGACGTCAAGGACGAGCTGAAATCCCTCCTCGACCAAGCCGACCCGGATCGTCCGCTGTTCTTGTTCGTCAACCTGCTCGACGCGCACGATCCCTACCCGCGCATCCCTGAAGGCGTCGGCTGGGTGCCCGCGCAACCGCAGCTGATCTACGACGTCCACGCCAAGACGGCCGACGCGCCGTACCATCGCTACTTCAACGGTCAAATGCCCGAAGATCGCAAGCGTGAGTATGAGCGTGTCGCGTCCAACGGCTACGACTACGGCATCTTCCTCGACGACCAGAACGTCAAGGAGGTGCTGCGCACGCTGCGCAAAGACGGTTGGATGGAGAACGGCTTTCGCCTCGTGCTGACCTCCGATCACGGCGAGTTCCTCGGCGAACACGGGATGCTCCGCCACGGCTGCTGGATCTGGGAGCCGGTCACCAACGTGCCGTTCCTGTACTTCGACAGCAACCAACGCACGCCGGTCGACCTCTCGCCGCCGTTCACCGCGTTGCACGCCTGGGATCTGCTGCTCGAAGGCGCCCTCCCCGAGCCGCGCCGCGAGGCACTGAGCTTCTCCAACTTCCGTCCCGAGGACATCAAGCAGGGTGCGGACATGGCGGCCCTGTGGACGTCGGCCACCGAAAAGCTCGTCTGGTGGAACGACGCCTACCACCAGCTCGATCTGCGCGCCGATCCGCTGGAGATGTCCCCGAAGCCGCTGCCGCCCGACCACCCGAAGGCGGCAGCGCTCGCGCAATGGGCCGCGTCGCACCAGCAGCATCTCGAAGCGACGCGTCACCAGAAGGTCGACCCGGCGCTCAAGCAGCAGCTGATGGACCTCGGCTACTGGGAAGGTGGCGAGGGCGACCCGCCCCCAGCGGAGCCGACCCCGACAACGCCGACCCCGGCGGCGCCTTGAACCCCGCGCGCGGGCGTGCGATGCTCGCATTAGGAGGGGGCATGACGCGCGCCTTGTTCGGATGCGTCGCCGTCGCGCTCGCTGCGTCGGGCGCGCGCGCGGCCGAGTCGGGGGACTGGTCCGCCAGCGAGGTCAGCGGCCACGTCGCTTGGATGACGGCGGCGCCGCTGACGTGCCGCGCACAGCCCGACAGCGCGTCCGCCATTGTCCTGCAGATCCCCGCGCGCGCCGCGCTCGCGCTCGTCGTCGGTCCGAGCGGTCAACCGACCACGACCTTGCGGTACGACGCCGCCTCGGGCGCCAACCACTTGTGGGGCATGACGACGGCGCGCTGCTGGATCCCGCTCGTTCGCCGCGCCGTCGCGCCGTTGACGCCGGGTGTAGCCCCCCCGTGACCCAAGACCCGCTCGACCAAGCCGCGGCCCTCGCGCACGACGTCTACGCCCTGCTCCGTGAGCTCGATCCCGTGCGACGCGATCGCGCGAACGAGGCGCTGGTACGGCGTCAGCTGACTTCGCTCGCGTTGCGCGCCGACGCAGGCGGCGGCAGCGTTGGACCCGCCTCCGCGGCCGTCGCGTCGCACTTGCGCGCAGCCCCCGGCGCACCGCTCCACGACGCCGCCGCTTGGACGGCCTGGCGTGAGCCGATGGTCGACGCGTACACGGCGCTCGTGCTTGCGTTGCGCGCCGAAGACATCCGGGTCCCCGCGCTCCGCCCCACCAACTACAAGCGCAACCTGCTCCACGCTTCGACCGGCGTGCTCGGAACCCTCACCGTGCTGTTCTGCCCGACCTGGGTGCCGCAGCTGATCGCCGGCACGGTGTTCACGATGGCCTGGACGTTCGAGTTCACGCGTCGGCGGTCCGAAGCGTGGAATGACGCGTTGATGGCGTTCTTCGGTCCCGTCGCGCACGCGCACGAGGCGCACCGGGTCAACTCCGCGAGCTGGTACGCGATCGCGCTCGTCGTCCTCGCGTGGCTCGACCGCCCCGAGATCACCGTCCTCGCGCTCCTGACGCTGGCGTTCGGAGACCCCGCCGCCGCGATCGTCGGCCGCGCGTTCGGTCGGGTTCGCCTGCTGCATGGTCGCTCACTCGAGGGGTTGCTCGCGTTCGTGGCGACCGCGTTCTTGGTCGGCTTCCCCGTCCTTCGGTTCGCCGCGCCCGACCTCACGGTCCCGCACGCCGCCCTGGCGACGTTCGCCGCCGCGACCGCGGGTGCTGTCGCAGAGCTGCTGAGTCGGCGCGTCGACGACAACCTGACCATCCCGCTCGCCGCCGCGCTCGCGGCTTGGCTAGCGCTGTAGCGCGCGACGACACGACGCTTCAGGCGTCCCAACGGGCGAGCACGGTCGCGACCAGCGGATGCCGCACGACGTCGACCGCTTGCATTCGTGCGATGCCGATCCCCGGGGCGCCGTCGAGCACCTCCAGCGCGTGCACCAGACCGCTCCGCTGCCCGCGCGGCAGGTC
>JBEIFN010000379.1:0-3177 GCA_040382435.1 Alphaproteobacteria bacterium | reverse complement strand
GTCCGCAACCCGCACGCGTCCTCGACCGAGAGTCCGCCCCCGCTGCCGTCCGCGAGCACGCCGAGGACGTCGCCCGTGGCAACGTCGAACGCCCAGAACGATCGGACCTCGCCCTCGGACGCCACCCACCGCAGGCGATCTGCGTAGTGAACCATCACCGCGCCCCACGCCGCACGTTGATCGGCGTCAAGGTCGGGCCGGACGCTACCCAGATCGAGCGCCGCATCGTAAGCCCCGGCGTAGCGGTAGGGCGACACCTGCACCAGCGGCACGCCGGTGAGCGCGTGGACCGTGGCCTCGGCATGCAAAAATCCCTCGAGGCCCGCGACGAAGGCACCGCAGGCCGCGGCCTCCGCAAAGGCCTGCTGCGGGTCATCGGCCCACGACCGCCAGCCACCCACCGGGAGGACGTCCAGACGCCGCAAACGAGACACGGCCCCCTCGTCCGACCAGCGCAACGCGGTCGTCGCCAGCGTCGCGCGAAGCCCCACGACGCTCACCGTGCTCGACACAGGCCGTCCAAACGCCGTCAACCAGGCTTCTAACCTCCACAACGGCGGATGCGAGAAGAAGGCGTGCTCCACCTCGGTGACCGTCGACGCCGAAGTCACCGCATCGAGGACGGGCTCCCAAGCAAGGCGCGCGGTCAGCACGTCGTCGAGCCAAGCCGCCCATGTCGGCGCCGCCCCTTCCACGTGAAGCTCGAAACCGCCCAGCAAGGCTTGCTGTACAGCGAGGGCGTCGGCTTCGACGGTCTCGGCGAGAGCTGGCACGTGCCCCGCCAAAGGGCGGACATGCGAGGTTCCGTCGGGCCAGTCGACTTGCAGCGCCAGACCGGTGAGGCGCCGGCTCGCTGAGGGGCGATCGGCGGACGGCACGTCGTAGCGCACGGTCGCAACCACATCCGGACGATCCGCCAACGCGAGCCGCACCTCGCGCGTCGGCGCGCCGACAATCGGCGCCTCGTAGACGAACGCGTAGCCTCCTAGCGGCTGTGCAGCGGCGAAGCGGATCACCTCCGCCTCGGCCGCTGCGGCGTCCGTCACCGCGATGACGTCGGCCCCGAGCGCCCCTGTCAACGCCTGCCACGCGGGGCCGCGCCCGGCTGCGATGTCGAGGAACAGCACCGGCGGTGCAAGCGCGAGACGCGCCAACAGCTCGGGTTCGGGCGCGTCGGTCGGCTCCCCGTCGGTCAGGGCGACGATCACGGTCGGCCGCCACGACGCGGCATCGGCCAACGCCGTCCAGATCGCAGAATCGACCCCCGACTGCACCAAGAAGTCCGCCGCGAGATCTGCAGGCGAGGTCCTCCAGGCGGAGGCTGTAGGGTCGCTCCCGATCCGAAGGACCCGGAAACTCGCGTCGGGCCAGACGGCGAGGACCCCCTCCGCAGCAGCCTCCAGCATGTTCGCGCCTGCGACACCGAGGAACGCGGTCGGCACGCTTCCCGACTGGTCGATGACGAACGCCACCCGCGGCGCGGGCGCGTCGTTGGTCAGCAGGCGGAACGGGACAGCGACACCGTCTTCCGACAGCGTGAACACGGCGCCCGGCAACCGCCGGACTGTGCCACCGCTCCCGTCGAGCGCGTCAGCGCGCACGACAACCTCGGGAAATCCACGCGCGTCCGCGACCGCCGTCACCTGAGTCACGGCGTCGCGTGCTGCTTCCAAGTCCTCACGCGCCGACACCGGCCCGTCGGGCGAAACCACCTCGCCATCCTCGACGACGAAGCGTTCGCCCGACAAGACCAGCGGCGCCCCCACCGCGAGCACCGCTTGTGGCGCCTCGGTGGCCAGGGCCGGGGCCGCGAGCCGCAAGGTCGGCAGCCACGTCGAGAGCGCACGCAAGTCCTTGCCGACGAGCGACCGCAGGTCCTCAAGCGGCACGAACTGCCCGAGGACCGAGCGGCCGAGCAGGTCCGTTGCAGGCACGGTCAACGACGCCACCGCACGCGGTCCCTCGGGACCGTCTGCGAGCGTACTGGCGAGCAGCGTGAACGTCGCCACGCGCGCGTCCGGCGCGACGGTATCTGCATCGTACGCCGACCGAATCCCCGGATCGTCCACCGGCAGGTCACGCAACAAGACGTTGATGTCGCGCGAGACCCCGCCAACGGTGGCCCGAACGAACGGAAGGCCATCGGGCAGCGTCTGGCGCAGCGGCGCGGCCTCGGGGGGCTCGTCGAACGCCCCCATCCATGACGCGGCCAAGGCGACCGCCTCGCTGCCGGCGAGGTCGTAGGATGCAGACGGCAACACCTCCGGCAGACCCAGCGTGCGCAGCCACCCGAGCACCGTCGCCTCATCGACGTCGATGTCTCTGGGGGGCGATGCGACACTCGGCGCGAGCAGGCGCGCGACGATCCCCTCGCTCACCTGCGGAAAGCCCTTCATCACCACGGCGTCGTGCCCCATCGCGACCAGCGCCTCGCGCAGAACCTCCACCTTGTCGCGCATGCTGCCAGCGCCGGTTCGCAGGGTTCCTCGGACACCCCACAGCAGGGTATCGGCATCCCCCATCGCGTCCCGCGTCGCCGGCACGGTCGTGAGCCCGTCGCGGACGAACGCGATGATGCCGTCGACGTCGCCCGCGGCCACCAGCCGGTCTCGCGCCGCGGCGAGGTGGTCGGGGCTCGCGCGGACCGCATCGAGGATCTCGCGCCAAACCTCGAACGCACGACGAAGGCTGTCCTCCCCAGCGACCGCGCCCGTCTCCTCCGTGGCATCCGGCCCCGGCAGGGACTTCGCGCACGCCGCCAGCCACGCCAACGCCGCTCCGCCCTGCAACACCGATCGCCGCGTCCATGTCATGGCTCACCCTCCCGTCCCCAGATGCGCGCGGCCACCACCGTACCGCGAGCGCACGCGAAACCCGAGATGGCGTGTCACCGATGCCGCGCCTGTCGCGATCCCTCGCGCCGAGAGCGCCGCTACCCCCAACCGCACAGCGGCGCGCTACACTCGCGCCATGCTCGTCCTCTCCTTGTGGCTCGCCTGCGGTCCCGTCCCCTACCCCGAGGTGGGAAACAGCCCCGCTGGGCCCTCCGACACGAGCAAGACCGACACCGACCCCGCCGCGTCAGGCGACACACCCGGCGCCGACACGCCCGCCGACAGCCCGACCGAGACGCCCGAGTCGGCCGCTGACAGCCCCGTCGAGACACCCGGCGATTCC
>JBEIFN010000378.1:0-3182 GCA_040382435.1 Alphaproteobacteria bacterium | reverse complement strand
TTGGGGGGTTGGCGGTGGGCGAGTCCGCCGCGGTTCGAGAGGCGCAGCTCGACGCGGTGGTGCCGCTGCTTCCGCCCGATCGTCCGCGCTATCTGATGGGCCTTGGCTCGCCGGGCGACCTGCTCGAAGCGATCCAGCGCGGCGTCGATCTGTTCGACTGCATCTGGCCCAACGCCGTCGCGCGACACGGTCTGGCGGTCTCCTCGTTGGGGCGGGTCGATCTTCGGCGCGGGGTGTACGCGCGCGCCGAGGTTCCGATCGATGCGCGCTGCGCGTGCGACGTCTGCCAGCGCCACAGTCGGGCGTTCCTGCACCACCTCGTGCGCGCGGAAGAGCCGCTCGCGTGGACGCTGATCGCGACGCACAACGTCCACTTCGTGCTTGCCCTGATGCGCGAGGCGCGGACGGCGCTCGACGCCGGGAGGTTTCCGCAGTTCTACCGGGCGCACCGTGGGACGCTCGACGCGCCCGACGCCGAGAACCCGCCGACCTCCCCGCGGCCGGCCCGCGTTCGCCGCCCGCTTCAGCGAGGTGTTTGGTCGCTCGTCGAGCGTCCGGGATGGAAGGGTGGCCCCGCGTTTCGTGCGGTTCGGCACGACCCGTCGGGCGAGGTGATGCACGGCGTGGTGCCGCCCGATGACGAGGCTGACGCGCTGTACGTCGGCCCGATGGGCGTGGTTGAGGCAGCGCGGTCGGACGGGCCACCGTGGGTTGTCTGGGACGTCGGGCTCGGCGCGGCGACGACGGCGATGGCGATCGTGCGCGCCTGGGAGGCCGCATCGACGGGACGCGTTCTGCATCTGATCTCCTTCGAACGCGATCTCGACCCGTTGCGGCTCGCGCTCGACCACCACGACCACTTCCCACGTCTGCGTCATCCGGGGCCACGCGCCTTGCTGCGTGCGGGTGCTTTCGACGGGACCAACGTTCGCTGGACGCTGCGTCTGGGGGATGCGCGAGCGGCGTTGCACGACGCGCCCGTGCCCGACGCGATCGCGTGGGATCCGTTCTCGACCGATGTGGACGCGCCGATGTGGACGGTCGAGGTGCTACGCGCGGTCCGAATGCGGTGCGCGGGGCGGGTCACGTCGCTCCACACCTATGCCCGCGCGACGCCCGTTCGCACCGCGTTGCTCGCCGCGGGCTGGTTCGTTGGGCCTGGACCCGCGAGCGGCCCGAAAGAGGAGACGACCCAGGCTTGGTCCGAGGCGCCCGACGCGCCGCTGCTCGGCGAGGCGTTTCTCCGCAAGTGGGCTGCGTCCTCGGCGCGCTGGCCTGCAGGGACCGCCCCAGCCGACCGAGACGCCGTGCGCGACGCGCTCCGTCGGCACCCGCAGTGGTCAGGCCTCGACGCCGGCGCGCGCGAGGCCCTTGAGCGACCGTGACCAGTCCGGTTCGACCTTGACATACAGCTCGAGGTGCACCTGAGCGTCAAGGATCGGCTCGACGGCGAGGCGCGCGGCGGTTCCGATCTTCTTGAGCATCGCGCCCTTTTGGCCGATGACGATGCCCTTCTGGCTGTCGCGCTCGAGCAGGATGTCGGCGCGGATCTTGATCAGACCGCGCGGTGTGCGCTCGCGCTCGGTGATGTCGAACGACGCGATCCGCACGGCGGCGGCGTACGGGATCTCGCGCTTGGTCTGCAGGAAGATCTGCTCGCGGATCGCTTCGGCCACCAAGAAGCGCTCGGTGGCCTCCGTCCAGGTGTCTTTGGGGTAGAGTGCAGGACCGAACGGCAACTTGGCGCGCAGCTCCAGCTTGAGCCGGTCGACGCCGTCGCCGGTCTTGGCGGACAAGGGGATCGCCGCCGAGAGCGGGACGAGGCGCTGGGCTTCGGCCAAGATCGGCAGCAGCGCGAGGGGCTCGATCACGTCGAGCTTGTTCGCAGCCAAGATCACGGGCTTTCCTGACGCTTGGAGGAGCGGCAAGACGTCGTCCTCGGCACCCGCGAACGCGGACTTGCCCTGACGCACGCGCGCCGCGGCGAGCGCCATGTCCTCGACCCACAGGACGACGTCGGCCTCGGCGAGCGCCTCTCGGGCTCGCTTGACCATCACCTTGTTCAGCTCCGTCCATGCTTCGTGCAGGCCTGGCGTGTCGTTGAGGATCGCCTGCAGGTCGTCCTCGGACCAGATGCCGACGATGCGGTCGCGCGTGGTCTGCGGCTTGTTCGAGACGATCGCGAGCTTTTCGCCCAGAATCGCGTTGAGCAGCGTGGACTTGCCGGCGTTGGGACGTCCGACGAGGGCGACCAGACCGGACTTGTGTTCGGAGGACATCAGGGCTCCTGCGGGGCGTCGCCGCCTAAGGCCGTGGCGTCGGGGGCGCCACCCTCGACGCGGACGGAGAACGCGGGTCGTTGCAACGTGGCGTCGGCGACGACGCGCAGCGTCGCGAGGTGCGCGCGTGCGCGGGCGGTGCGCACGTTGACGCCCGCGCGGCCGCGGAGACGCGCGATGTCGGACGGGGCACACCGCACTTCGACCTCGGCGCCGGAAGGGACGTCGCGCAGGGCGTTGAGCAGCGCCCGCAGCGAACGGCGTTCCTCGACGCGTTCGCGAAAACCGGGATCATGCGGTCCTGCCACGGCGCGGCCCATGCCGTCGGGGCCGGGCTGGAGTCCGATGCGGAGGACGACGACGCCGCCTGCGTCGAGTACCTCCATCATCGCGTCGCACGTGTCGACAGCCTCAGCCAGTGTCAGCGGCGTGTACCACTGGTGCTCGTGCAGACCGCGCAGCGCGGACCGATCCAGCACGAGCACGGGGTGAATGCGGACGAACGACCATTGTTCCACCGCACGTCGGGCATCGGCGAGGGCGTCCTCGTAGCGGCTCCCCGGCAATCCGGGCGCGAGCACGCCGCCGACCGCAAACCCGAGCGCGACGAGCCCGTCCCGCTGACGCTGGAGTGACGCGGCGCTGTAGCAGCGGCCGACGGCCTTGAGCGCGCCGTCGTGGAAGGTGAGGGCGTCGAGCTCGACGGCCCGACAGCCCGCGTCGGCGAGACGACCGGCATCGGCGCGGGAGAGCAGGTCGGGGCGCACGCGGATCTCGAACGGCATGCCGCCGATGGCCTCGACCTGTGCAGCGGTCGGCGGCGCGCCGCCGAACTAGCGCACGACCGGGGATGCGGCGTCGGGGCAGGCTGCCCGGCCAACCTCGGCCAAGGCCGCGACGACC
>JBEIFN010000377.1:0-3183 GCA_040382435.1 Alphaproteobacteria bacterium | reverse complement strand
GGGTCGGCCCCGTCGGCCCCCGTCGACACCCAGCTGAACGAACGGCCCGACGCCTTCGACGTCGAACACGGTGGTCGGCGCGTCCGACCACAGGCCGGCCCGCTGGTAGTCGGGGAAGAACTTGCCGAGGTCGTCGCGCGACAGGCCCCAAACCATCTGGGTCAAGTCGTTCGTCCCAAACGAGAAGAAGTCGGCGTGGGCAGCGACGCGCTCGGCGAGCACGCACGCGCGCGGCAGCTCGATCATCGTGCCGACCTCGTAGCGGATCGACGTGCCATACGACGCCATTACGGTCTCGGCGGTCTCGACGACGAGGGCGCGGACACGCTCAAGCTCCGCAGGCAGCGCAACGAGCGGCACCATGATCTCGGGGACGACGACGACGCCCTCGCGGGTGAGGTCGCAGGCGGCCTCGAACAGCGCGCGGACCTGCGTGCGGTAGACATCGGGCGTGGTGACGCCGACCCGAACCCCGCGGTGCCCGAGCATCGGGTTCGACTCCGATAGTTCGGCGAGGCGCGCCCGCAGGCGATCCGGCGGGACGTCGAGCTCTTGGGCGACCGCGCCCAGTTCTTCGTGGCGTCCGGGCAGGAACTCGTGCAGCGGGGGATCGAGCAGACGGATGCAGACGGGCAGCCCGTCCATCGCCTGGAAGATCTCGCGGAAGATCGCACGCTGGATCGGCAGGACGTCCTGCAGCGCACGCTGCCGAGCCCGAGGGTCATCGGCGAGGATCATGCGCCGGATCGCGCGGAGCGCGTCGGCCTGGAAGAACATGTGCTCGGTGCGGCACAGCCCGATGCCGACGGCCCCGAGCTGGCGCGCGCGCGTCGCGTCGGCGCCGGTGTCGGCGTTGGCGCGCACTTCGAGGCGCGCGACCTCGTCGGCCCAACCGAGCAACGTCGCCATCGCGCCGGCGTCGGTGCGGGGCGCGAGCATATCGACCTTGCCCTCCATCACCTCGCCGGTGCCACCGTCGATCGTGATCCAGTCGCCGCGGCGGACGACGGCGTCGCCGGCGTAGAACAGCTCGCGGCTCAGGTCGACGTGAAGGCTGCTGCAGCCGACGATCGCGGGCTTGCCCATGCCGCGCGCGATGACGGCGGCATGCGAGGTCTGACCGCCGCGCGCGGTGAGCACGCCAGCAGCGAGCGTCATCCCCTGAATGTCCTCGGGCGTGGTCTCGACGCGGACGAGGATGGTGGGCTCCTGCCGCTCGAAGGCCTCACGGACCTCGCTCGCCTTGAACACGACGCGACCGCACGCGGCCCCGGGGGAGGCGTCGAGGCCACGTGCGAGGACGGCGCGGCGGGCGTCGGGCGCGATGACGGGGCGCAAGATGCCCTCGAGTTCGCGAGGGTCGATGCGGCGGAGTGCCTCGGCGCGGTCGATGACGCCCTCCTCGACGAGGTCGACGACGACCTGTACGGCGGCCTGACCGGTGCGGCGCGCGGGGCGATGGTCGACGTACCAGAGGCTACCGGCTTCGACGATGAAGGTGACGTCGAGCATGTCGGCGGCGCTGGCTTCGAGGCGGCGGACGTCGGCGGCGAGGGCTTCCCATGCGGCGGGCGCGCGCGTGCTCAGTGTGTCGTCGTCCTGTCCTTCGAGCGCGGCACCGCGGTCGCCGGGCGCGGCTTGCTCGGTGGGCCGCCAGATCCCCTTGACGGCGCGCTCACCGGTCGTCGGGCAGCGGGTGTGCGCGGTGCCGACCCCGCTGGCGCCGTCGAGGTTGCCGAACGCCATCCGCTGGAGCACGATCGGGAGGCCTTGGTCGCCGAGACCGTGCGCCACGCGGAAGTAGCGCGCTCGGTGGCCGTTCCAAGCGCGGTAGGCGGCGGCCACGGCGAGCCGGATCTGCTCGCGCGGGTCGCGCGGGAACGACAGTCCGTGCCGCTCGACGGTCGCGACGAGGTGCCGGCACAGCGCGCGCAGGCGGTCCACGGCGAGGGTCTCGACGGCGGCGCCTTCGCCCTCTTCGGCGAGGAACTCCTGCGTGGCGCGGCTCAGCTGCGTGTAGTGGACGCCGAGGACGAGGTCGCCGAAGCCCTCGATGAACCGGCGCCAGGTGTCCCAAGCGAAGCGTTCGCCGCCGCGCGCCGCCAAGCCGGGCAGGAGGTCCTCGCTCAGGCCGAGGTCGAGGACGGTGTCCAGCGTGCCCGGAAGGTCCACGGGCGGACTCGATCGAAGCGCGAGGAGCAGCGGGCGTTCGGCGTCGCCGAGGACGAGCCCCGTGCGCTGCTCGAGCGCGGAGAGCGCCTTCTGCAAGCTGCGGTCGACCTCCGCAGGCAAGCGTCCGGCACCCGTGGCGTGGAACGCATCACAGGCGCTGGCGTCGAGGACGAAGCCCTCGGGGATCCGCAGACCTTGGGCGGCGAGGGTGGCGAGGGCTGCCGCCTTTCGGCCGAAGCGTGGGGCGTCGGGCGTGACGCGGGCGAGATCGTAGGCGGTCATCGAGCCTCCGGGCAGGCGACCGTCTACCCGGTTGTCGGCGTCGGAGCGAGCGCAGCGCCGAGGGCCTCTCGGTCCTTATGATAATGGCTTTCAAAAAGATCGACCCGGGGCGTTGACGCGGTTGTCGCGGCTCGGTAGGTTTCTGAGGAAACTGATAATCACTTTCAGGAGATGGCATGCGCGGCATCGGGTTGAGCCTTTGGCTGGGTTGCGTAGCCTGCACGCCGGCGGACGATGGGGACGACGACACGGCCGTCACCGATTCCGCAGACACCGCGGCCTCGGGAGACAGCGGCGCGCTCGAGGATTCCGGCACCACGGCTTCGACGTGCGCGGTCCGGCCCGATGGGACGTGGTTGGCGCCCACCTTTGACCAGAACGCCGCAGAGGCGCTCGCGTTGCGCGCCGCCCTCGACGTCTTCAACAACGCCCTGCGTGCGGCGGAGCAAGACGGCGTGGCGACGCAGACCGCGGATGCTTGGAAGGCCGCGCTGGATGCGGGGACGCCCTCGGCGGGCAGCGTCGTCACGGCGGCGTGGCGGCCGGTGTTGGACGCCGCGCTCGACCGGTTCGCGGACGCCGACGCGGTCGGGGCAGCCGCCGTGGTCGTCGACGGGGCTTGGGCCATGCCCGCGGAAGGCGGCGTCAGCGGCAACGATGCCCGACTCCTCGCGGGGAGCGGCCTCGAACCTCGGCAGTTCTTCGATAAGGGCGTCGTCGCGGGAGGGG
>JBEIFN010000376.1:0-3185 GCA_040382435.1 Alphaproteobacteria bacterium | reverse complement strand
CAGGGTTGAACACCGGCGCGTCGGCGGCCCAGCGCTGGCCGGCCCACCCAACGACCTCGTCCGCTGGGCGCTGCTCGATGGCGATGGCGCTGCCGTCCGGAGTGTCGGCGTCAAACGTCGACCAAGGCATGGCCACGTAGAACGGCACACCGAAGTGCTTGGCGAGGATCGCCAGGCCCAGCGTTCCGATCTTGTTCGCGACATCGCCGTTGCGCGCAACGCGGTCGCAGCCGACGAGCACGGCGTCGCATCCGCCGAGGACCGAGGCCGCCGCGCTGTCGACGAGCACCGTCGCGTCGATGCCTTCGACGGCGCACTCCCAGGCCGTCAGCCGCGCCCCCTGCAACCACGGGCGCGTCTCGCCGACCCAGACCTTAGGCCGGCCCCCGCGCGCCACCACCGAACGCACGATCCCCAGCGCCGTGCCCCACCCGCCGGTCGCAAGCGCGCCCGTGTTGCAGTGATGGTAGACCACGGGATGCTCGGGCAGGAGCGCGGCCCCGGCATCGCCGAGCGCGCGGTTGATCGCCGCATCGCGCGCATGGAGCGCCTCCGCGAAGGCGCGGCGGCCTCCGGGTCCTGCGGCGAGCGCGCCACGGACGGCCCAAGCGAGGTTGACCGCCGTCGGACGAGCGGCCACGAGCCGCGCGCCCGCAACCTGAAGGTCGTCCCCGGCCGCTTCTGCGAGCGCGAGGCCATAGGCGGCCGCGATGCCGATCGCTGGCGCGCCGCGCACCACCATGGTCGCGATCGCTTCGACGACATCGGTCCAGGAGCGCATGGCCAGCCACTGCGTCGTGGCGGGCAGTACGCGCTGGTCGAGCAAGGACAAGGCCGAACCATCCCAGCGAAGCGCCTCAACGACCGCCACCCACCACCCCCAACCGAGACGTCTGAGAACAAAGGTCACGAAGATGGCCGTGACACCCTCGTGAAGTTGCCGTAACATGCGCCCTTGAGGTGGCTCCATGTGGTGGTGGATCGCATGCACGACGACAACCCTGACGCCGGTCCTCCCCGAGGTACCTGTCGACAGCGACACGCCGACCGATAGCGCCGCGCCCGTCGAACCCGAGGTTCCCACCGCGGCGGCGCCCCGCCTGGTGATCAACGAGATTCAGGCATCGAACGACGCGAGCTGGATGGACGACGACGGCGCGTTCCCCGACTGGATCGAGCTGTTCAACGCGGAGGCCACCGATCTCGACCTCTCCGCGTTCACCATCGACCTCGACGGGACGCGGACGACGTTGACGGGCACCCTCCCCGCCGGAGGCCACCTATTGCTCGCCGCACGCGGCGACGGCGCCGGGGACCTTCCGACGGGTCTCGACAAGGACGGGGGCGAGGCGATCCTGCGCTGGGGAGAGACCATCCTCGATCGGGTTCTTTGGCCGGCGCTCCTGCCCGACGCGGTGATCGCGCGCATCCCCGACGGACGCGACTGGACCAGCTCAGCCCGTCCGACGCCGGGCGCCACCAACGGATCGGCCGCCTCCCCCATCGACGACCCCGTCGCGCTGTTCTACGACCGCCGGTCGTTGAGCGAGATCCGCCTATGGATCAACGACGAAAGCTGGGACGCGCTCCTGCGCTCCCCGTATGACGAAGTGCCCGCCAGCCTCGCCATCGGGCCGGCCTTCTACCGCAACGTCGGCGTCCACCTCAAGGGACGCTGGGGCTCCTTCCGCGACCTCAACGGCAAGGCCGGCTTCAAGATCGACCTCGACGCCTACGAGAACAACGCGTTCCGCGGGCTGACCAAGCTGACGCTCAACAACATGGTCCAGGACCCTTCGTACACCCACGAAACGCTGACCTACACGCTGTACCGCGAGATGGGGGTCCCGGCGCCACGAACCGGGTGGGCCAACCTCTACGTCAACGGCGAGCTGTTCGGGCTCTACCTCAACGTGGAAGCGATCGACGAGACGATGTTGGCCCGTTGGTTCGTCGACCCTGCCGGGCCGATGTGGGAGGGAAGCTACGGAGCCGACGTCGACGGCGGCGTCGACGCGCTCGAGTACGAGCAAGGACCTGAGGTCGAGGACAAGTCGCCGCTCTACGCGCTTCGCGACGCCCTCGACCAGCACCCCGTCGCAGACGCCGACGGCCTCGCCGCCATCGAGGCGTGGGTCAACCTCGACGAGTTTTTGGCGATGATGGCGGTGGAAGCCGTGGCCTACCACTGGGACGGCTACACCACGCGCAACAACTACCACATGTTCCTCGACCCCACGTCTGGACGCTTTCACTACTTCCCCTGGGGCACCGATCAGACCTGGGTGGACGCCTGGTACGGTCCCTACGACGCGCAAGGGCGCGTCTTCCAGTGGTGCATGACAACGACGCTCTGCCGCGACCGCTACGACGACCAGCTCCGTCTCGCCGCGCAGAAGGTGGTCGACCTCGACCTCGACGCGACGCTCAACCAGCTCGACCGCTGGCTTGATGGCGTGATCGCCACCGATGTCCGGGCCGAACGCTCGAGCGAGCGGCAGGCCTACGTCGATGCGACGCGAAACACGATCCGCAACCGACCTTCGGAGATCTTCAACCTCGTCGGGCCGTGATGCTCCCACCGAGCTGCCCAGGCGTCACGGGGGATCACACGCGAAGGGGAGGACCGTGTTGCACGTAAAGTCGTTCCAGACACCTACGCCGTTAAAGTTCGTGCCGGCGCAGTTCTCGCTCCCACCGCTGTTGTTGGGCTCACCGGGCGCCCACCGGCTGTACCGGTACGCCACGCCGCTCTCCCAACGCCAGACGCCTTCTTGCACGAGATCGGAGAGTCCGATCCACGTGTAGCCGAACGACGCTGTGGCCTGTCCGAGCCGGTCGTTGAGCCAAAACCCCGAAGCCGTGGCCAGCGTGGTACCAAATCCCTCGCACGCGGCGCGCGCATCGTCCCACGTGAGCGGTACGCCGCAGAGCAGAAAGCCGCTGACCGTCGCACAGCCAAAGCAAGCCGAATCGGTCTCGAACCGGCCGTCGCAGTCGTTGTCTTGCAGGTCGCAGACCTCGATCTGACCCGGAGCGACCGTCGCATCGAGATCGGCGCAGTCGCCGCCGCACCGCGAGATGCCGTCGCCGTCGAGATCGCCTTCCTCGGAGGTCAGCGGGTCGCAGTCGCTGTCGCGCCCGTCGCAGATCTCCTCGGCGCCAAGGTAGACCGTGGGATCTTG
>JBEIFN010000375.1:0-3190 GCA_040382435.1 Alphaproteobacteria bacterium | reverse complement strand
TTGCCCTCGGGCGCGCCCGCCGCGTCCCACGCCGGATCCGGGAGCTCTGACGTCACGGCGGGGGCCGGATTTCCCGTGTGCGCCGGCTCGACGGACGGGGAGGCGACCGCGATGCCCCCGGACCAGGAGCCCGTGCTCCTCGTCGAGGGCTGATGTCCGGCTGGCACGATGGCCGACCTCCGGCGCTTGGCGTCCCACCGGTCCCGGACGGACTCCGCAGCACCCACCCGCGGCGCATCCTGATGCGCTACGGCTCGCTCCGCGAGCGGTCTTACAGCCAGCCTGCTGGCCGAGGAGGCGGCGCGGTCCGACCCACGCAGCGCCGCACGCTCGCGGTGATGCGGGTCTGCGGGGGAGGCCAATCGTTCAACCCCGTGAACACGCTCCGTGTGCTTGGGCGGTGGATGCGAATGTTCATCATCCCCAACCCGTCCAGCGTGCCGAAGGCGTACGACGAGCTCCGCCCCGACGGCCGCATGAACGACAACCCGTACCGGGACCGGCTCGTCGACGTGATGGAGGAGATGTGGAAGTTCACCCTCGTGACCCGAGACCTGCGGGAGTTCCTGGTGGACCGGTACAGCGAGCGGAGGGAGGAGGTTGCGACGGCACTGTCCGCCGATGGGCGTCGTCAGGATCGGCGACCGGAGCCTGTAGCGACCCCGTCGGACGGGCTCGGAAATCGGTCGTGGACGGAGGTGCCCGGACGAACGACCTCGCGCTGCGGACCGCTAGGGTGGTGCGGCGTGGCCGCGCTCACTTCCGGTGCCAACGTCGTCGCCGGGCATGTCGTCGGTGTCTTCCTCCGTCGCCTGACATCTCCCTGGCCTCTCGTTCACCAAACGCCGACCACCCGTAGGCCGTAGGTGGGGGTCGTCTGCTCGTCCGTCGGAACGGTGAGGCTCGGCACGCAGGCGAGACCGAGGTGTCGCACCCGGTGGTCGCCGATGCCCCACATGACGGACCCGGCGACCAGCGTCGGCGTGGCGAGGGTGTAGCCGAGGATGCGTCCGTAGGCCCGGTCGAGCTCACTGCCATCGGTCTCGGCGACGACGGCCGTCACGATGAGCGCGGCGACGGCGACGCCGGTCGTGACTTGTCCGGCCGTCCGCAGCGTGAGGGCGCGCGCTGCGTCGTCGGGAGGAGCCTCGCCTCGCCGCGGCGCCGCGTTCGCCACCAGCGGTCCGGCACACAGGATAGCCCACACGACGCGCGGCATGCGCCCCCCCGCGCTCCGCGTAACGCGCCTACAGGCAAGACGGCGCGTCACGGGTTCGTCACACGCGTGACGCTATCGTCGCAGTCGGCACCAGTTCGGCAACGTCGGTAGCTTCGAAGACACACGCGCGCGATGCGCGCCGCGTCGGGAGGACGCATGCGCGCATCGTGGGTTGCACTCGGTTGGATCCTTGGCGTCGAGCACGCGTGGGCGCAGGCTGCGACCACGGCGGAGGTTGCAGCTGTCGAAGCGGCTCCGGATTCCATCGCCGAGCCGGTCGCGGCACCGGCGGTCGACGCGGCTTCCTCGGCCACGGTCCCGGCCGAGCCGCCCAAGGCCGCCAAGCCGAAGCCCGTCATCGAGACCAAGTTCGGCAAGGGGTTCACGGTCCGCAGCGATGACGGGGACTTCAGCCTCCAGGTCCGGGGCCGTGTGCAGCTTCAGGCCGCGGTGCTGACGCAACCCGACGCGCCGCCCGACGTCTCGTTCGCGGTACGCCGTGCGCGCCTCACGTTCCGCGGCAACCTCGGCTCGCGCGACCTCGAGTACTACGTGCAGCTCGGCTTCGCGCCGCGCGACATGGAGTCTGACCTCCTGATCCCGTTGCGCGACGCGTTCGTCACGTGGAAGGGGCTGCGCGACCTCAACATCGCGCTCGGGCAGAAGAAGGTCCCTTTCAACCGTGAGCGGGTGATCTCCAGCGCGAACCTCGGGCTCGTCGACCGGTCGATCACGAACGCCGAGTTTACGCTCGACCGGGACATCGGCGTGCAGTTCTCGTCGGACGACCTGGGTGGGCTAGGGGGGCGACTCGGGTACCAGATCGGCGTTTTCGCTGGCGACGGCCGGAACCGCGTCAACAGCGGTCCAGGCTTGCTCTACGTCGGACGCGTGCAGGTCCAGCCGCTCGGTGCCTTCGAGGATGGCTACGTAGAAGCTGACTTGAGCCGGGACCCTCGGGCGCGCCTGTCGCTGGGGGCGGGCGTGGCGTTCAACCACCTCGCGCAGCGCGACCGCTCGACGTTCGGCACGTACTACGAGGCAGGAGGGTTCAACCAGCTTCACGCAGAAGGGGATCTCGCGTTCAAGTGCGCGGGGTTCGCGCTGCTCGGCGAGGCGATCTACCGCCGCGCGACCGACGGACCGATTCGTACGGCGACCGTCGACGGTGACGTCGTCACCGAGATCGCACGCGACGGTCTCGGCGTCATGGCGCAGGCCGGGTACCTGTTGCCCCCGGCGCCGATCGAGCTTGCCGTCCGCTACGCCGAGCTGTTTCCCCTCGGGACCGACACCGCGTTGACGAGCAAGCGCGAGATCACGGGCGGGGTGAGCGCCTATCTCATCGGGCATGACCTTAAGGTACAGGCCGACTATGGCTGGCTCACCAGCACGCCCGGCACGCCGGGGCAGCATCAGGTTCGCCTTCAGACCCAGGTGGCGTTCTGAAGGTGGTCAGGGCTTCGGGTGAGCCTCAAAGAACGCCCACACCGCGTCCCACATGAAGTCGCCGTTCCACGGATCGCGTCCCCACAGGTGCGTCCCATTCCATCGACACTGTGCGACCGTGGCGCCGGTCGCGCAGTCGGCGTGCTCCACGCACGACCAACCTTGCTTGCCGTCGGAGACGGTGGCGTAGGGGCGCGCCTGCGCGGCGCAGCCTTGGGCTTCGGCCCAGACCGCGGCCGCCTCGTCGGCTCCGTCGTAGATTAGCCCGTCGAGCGACGGCGCCTCCCAGCGGTTGATCGCGACGTCGGTCGCGCCCCACACATCGAGGATCGACACGCCCGCCGTCGGCCCGCAGGTGAACCCGTTGGCTGCGGCGCCATGCAGGGGTGCGGTGGCGGCGATCACGTCCTGCAGGGCGCACGCCCATCCCTGGGCGGCGATGCCGCCTTGGCTGAACCCTGTGAGGAAGATCCGCCGGTCGTCGACCGCCCACCGTCGGCCGAGATCCTCGAGGATCGCGCG
>JBEIFN010000374.1:0-3190 GCA_040382435.1 Alphaproteobacteria bacterium | reverse complement strand
GGGTGGGGCCACTCGCGAGCTGTTCGGCGAAGGACGGCACGCTGGATGCGGGGCTGGATGCCGGCGTGGGCAAGGCACCCGTCGTGGGGGCGATGCCGACGGCGCGTCGCGGTGCGTGCCTCGCGGCCTCCACGGCGGCGAGCAAGCGCTCGGACTCGCCGCGCCGGTCGTGCCACCAGTCTGTCGACCAGATCCGGTGAAATCGCCACCCGAGCGATTCGAGGACGTCTTGGCGCAGCCGGTCACGGGCGCGTGCGACGCGGCTGCCGTGGTAGGTCGCGCCGTCGGCCTCGATCGCGATCAGGTACGCGCCTGGGCGCTCGGGGTCGACGACCGCGAGGTCGATGCGGTAGCCCGAGCAGCCGACCTGGCTGTGGACTTGGTGGCCCGCCGCCGTGAGGACATCGAAGACCTCGGCCTCGAACGGACTGCCGAAGTCGGGCTGGCCCGGGGCGTGGGTCAGCGCGTGCAGCGTGGTGGGGCCTTCCTTGGCGTAGCGGAGGAAGTTCTTGAGGTGGGCGACGCCGATTGCGGCCGTGGTGTGGTCGAGGATCTGCGACCAGTCGAGCGTGCTGAACACCACGAGCCGTTTGCGTGCGCGGGTGACCGCGACGTTGAGCCTGCGCTCGCCGCCTTTGCGGTTCAGCGGACCGAAGTTCATCGTGACCTTGCCCGCCGCGTCGGGCCCGTAGCAGATCGAGAACAGCATGACGTCGCGCTCGTCGCCCTGGACGTTCTCGAGGTTCTTGATGAACACGGGCTCGTCCGTCGCATCGCCGAAGAACCGGGCGAGCTCGGGACGCTGCGCCAGCAGCTTGTCGACGAGGTCTTGGACGAGCGTCTGCTGCGGCATCGAGAAGGTCACGATGCCGACGCTCGGTCGCTGGTCGTCGGGCAGGTCGAGCAGTCGGACGAGCTCCGCCACGATCGCTGTGGCCTCGGCCTCGTTGTGGCGCGCCTTGCCCCGGTCGTAGAAGCCGCGCACGCCGACGTACTCGACGCCGACGCCCGAACCCTGCAGGGCCGCGCTCGGGAACGTCAGCAGGCTGTTGTCGTAGTAGTGGTGGTTGCTGAACGCGATCAGCGACTCGTGCTTGCTGCGGTAGTGCCAGCGCAGGCGCAGCTGAGGGAGCCCGGACGCGACGGCTTCATCGAGGATGCTCTCGGTGTCCGAGACGTCCTCTTCGTCAAAGAACGCATCGTCGTCGGATTCCTCTCCGCGCGCGAAGAACGAGGTGGGCGGCATCTGCTTACTGTCGCCGACCACGATGACCTGGTTGCCGCGGCCGATCGCGCCGACGGCGTCCCACGGCGGGATCTGGCTCGCCTCGTCGAAGATCACGACGTCGAAGCGGTGGGTGGCGGCCAAGACCTGCGCGACGCTCAGCGGGCTCATCAGCACGCACGGCTTGAGGCGCGACAGGACGCCCGGCGCCTCACGGAACAGGCGTCGAACCGACCATTGCCCGCGCTGGAGCGTGAGCTGCTTGCGCAGCTTGGCCATCTCGTCACCAGGGGCGTGAACGTCGGGTGCGCGCGTGGCGAGACGGGCGACGACGGCCTCGCGCGCGAGCTGGAGGGCTTGGCGGTCCAACGCTTGGAAGCTGCGGATGACGTCCTCGTGCGCGCGGCCGCGGAAGCTGGCGAGCGCGGGGTCTGCGGTCAGCCGCGACTCCCACCACGCCAAGCGCAGGGCGCGCTCGACCGCCTCGGGGAGGGCGGCTCCGGGGAAGGCCCCGCGGAGCATCGCGTCGAGGGCAGGACCTAGCCCCAACGCGCGCCCGTGGTCGATGACGGCGGCGAGGCCGCTCATCGCGCGCAGGCGCGGTGCGGCTGCGAGCCAGCCCTGCGCGACCTCGCCGAGCCGCGCCGGCGAAGGGGCGGGGCCGAACGCGACGGCGGTGTCGAGCCGGAGGCGGGCGGTGGCGGTGGTCTGTGCGCGGTCGAGCGCGTCGATCGCCGCGAGGTGTTGACGGAGACGTCCGCCGAGCGGCGCGTCGGGCGCGAGCCGGTCGGCCCCGTCGGTGCAGAGGTGCAGGAACGCGTCGAGGGCGGTCGGATCGGCGGCGCCGTCGGTGTGCGCCAGATGGAACCTGCGCAGGCGCTCGGTGTGGTCGAGGGCGTCGGCCAACGCCTCGGCGTCGGAATCGGGACCGCGCCAGACGGCACCGAGTCGCGGGCCGCTGGTGTCGGCGCGGAGCGCGGCTTCCTCGTCGTGCACGGTGCGCGCGCGCTGAAGCCCGTCGAGCAGCGCGCTGTCGGAGGCCGAGCCGCCGCGCAACAGCGCCCGCACCGTGCGCCGCGCGCCCCACAGGGCGAACAGGGCGAACAGGAAGAAGCGGCCCCGCCACGCCTCGAACCGAGCGATGAGGTCGCCGAGCGGCAGCGTCAGGATCGGAGGTTGGAAGTCGGTGAACAGCGCGTCGCGGTCGTCGCGCCAGGCGCGGACGCGGTCGGTGAGCGCGCGCCAGACGGGCAGGTCGGTCCGCAACGACGGGCCGAAGGCCGTGCGAGGCAGGCCGGGTGTGGTCCCGGCGAGCTTGGCGGCGTCGAGCACCGCGGCGTCGGGCAGCGCCGCAGGCAAGCAGAGATCGGTGCGCAGCCCGAGGATCGCGGCGTCGACTTGCGCGGCGGCCTCGGCGAGCGCGCGTGCGTCCGCCTCGGCCTGCCGTTGCAGGTCGGGCGTCCAAGGGTGCGCGCCGACGCCTGCCCACGGATGTCCGACGACGCCGTCGGTCTCGTCCTCGGCGCGGACGGTCTGCGCGGCGGCCTCTCGAAGGGCGGTCACCGTGGCGCCCGTGAGCGCGGCGGGGTCGATCTCGGGCAGCGCGACGACGGGGGCTCGGTCGAGCGCGAACAGCGCCGCGAGGGCGTCGCGTGTGGTTCCACCGAACGGGGAGGGCGCCGCGAGCTTCGCCACGTGGGTCGCGAGGGCCTGGCGCGCCGCGCCGAGCGCGTGCGCGTGCTGCGTCCACCGCGCGTCGCCGTCGGACGAGACCACCTCGAACGCCTCGCGCAGCTGCCGATAGACCTCGGTCTTGTTCGCCTGCTGGGCGTGGAGCTCGAGCGTGAACGGACCGAGCCCGACCGCGCTCAGGCGGCGGTGGACGACGTCGAGGGCGGCCCGCTTCTCGGAGACGAACAGCACGGACTTGTTCTCGGCGAGCAGCTGCGCGACGAGGTTGGTGAT
>JBEIFN010000373.1:0-3193 GCA_040382435.1 Alphaproteobacteria bacterium | reverse complement strand
CGAACCCCGCGACCGGCGATGGGCAACAACCCGCCGAGGGCGGTCAGCCCGCCCAACGCGGCGCCCGAACGAAGGAGGTCTCGTCGAGAGAAGGTCATGGGACCTCAGTAGGCGTAGAATGCGGGGTGGGTGATCAGCGCGACGCAGACGGCGCGCCACGCCGTCGTCGTCTCGCCGGTGTCGGCCAACACGGCATCGAACAGCCAGCGCCAGCGGGCGTGCTCGGCGTCGCCGGGTGTGACCGTCCGTCCGTGGAACACGAGCACGGCGCGCGCGAGGTCGGCGTCGATCGCGCCTGCCGCGGTCGCAGGTGTGTCCGTCATCGTGGACGCTTGCAGGAGGTAACGGGCGCCGCCGCCGAATCGCTCCCGGTTGACGACCTCGGTGCACACGGCGTTCGCGGCGTCGTCGAGGAACTTTTGGAACAGCAGGCCCGGCGCGAGGTCTTCCTCGGTCGCAGCTTTGAAGTCGGGCTTGCCGAGCGTGAGCTGGAGCTTCTCGAACAGCGACACCGTCTCACCGTCGACGACCTCGGTCCACGTGACGCCGGTCGCGACGCGAAGCGAGGCGTCGATCTGGTCGATGTCCATCCGACGGAACCCTCGGGCGCTCCCATCCGGGGAAGGCACGTCGGGCGGTGGGTCGATCGGGCCGTCGCACGCGCTCAGGCAGGCCGCGAGGCATGCGAACGGCAGCAGGCGGCTCATCGCGGGCTCCGGTAGGCGTCGCTGGTGACCACGGCGCGCACGAGCGTTCGGTAACTGAGGTTGCTGCGGACGAAGGTCTGCGCGAGGTCCTCGATCCATGCCTGCTCGTCGTCGGTCGGGCTGCGACCGAGCAACCACTCGACGGTCCGCTGTGCGGCGCAGCGCGGCAACCGTCCATCGGCGACGGTCATCGTCGCGAGGCGGCTCGGTCCCTCTGCCACGTTCACCCCATGGGCGTCGTCGAGGAACTCCAGCGCGGCGAGCATGCCGACCCAGGGGTCCTCCTCCGCGCTCAAGGGATCGACGACGTAGTAGGTGCTACACCACTCCGGACACGACGTGGCGTCCTCGGCGCAGGCCGCGCAGGCGGGGTCGTGGTCGGGGAACTTGCCGGGATCGACGTAGCCGGCCCCGTACTCACCCCATCGCGCCCAGTGGGCGCCGGCGGGCTCGAGCACGGCGTGGCACGCGTTGCAGCCGGGTCGTTCGCGAAGGTTGAGCGAGGTCGACGTGGTGGCAGCGGCCGGGATGCCGGTGTCGGGCGCCTGGAACGGCTGGCAGAGGAACGCGTTGTAGAAGCGGTTGGCCCGCGTTCGACGCGTCTGGAACTTCATCAGGTAGAGGGGAGAGGTGAGGATCCCCGCCTGTTCTTCGCCGAGCGTCATCGGCACCCACGTCTCGGTGTCCTCGAACGACAGCACCGGCACGCGCGCGGGATCGATGGGCAGCTCATTGAACCGGACGTGTGCCGGCAGCGTGGTTTGGAAGCGGTAGAAGTGCGACAGCGGCCCGTTGACCCACGCGGTTCGGCTGGTGAACAGGTCGAGGTACGAGGCGTCGTTGCGGACGACGTCGGCGATGCGGCGTCGGACGTCGTCGGCGAGCGCTTGGTGGATCGGCGCCGTGACCCCTTCGTCCTGGACGTGGCCGAGCGTGAACGTGTCGCACCAACGCAGGTTGGGGCCGCAGCCGCAGTACGGATCGAAGCGGCTGTCGTAGGTGTCGCACGCCGTGCCCCACGGCGAGGTTTCGGCCTCTTGCGCCTCGAAGGCGCAGACCTTCACCGTGATGTCGGGGTTCCAGTAGGGGTTGACCTCGACCCAACCCTCCTGAAGCCACCCTTCGGGCGAGAGCCGCGTCACGAGCTCGCCTTGGGCGTCCCAAGACGCGGGGAAGTCCCCGCACGTGATCGGGCCCCCGCGGTAGTTCGGGGCGACGAGGTAGCGGTAGTAGGCGCCGATCTCCTCGTCGTACGACAACCGTTGGCGGTTCGACATCAGCCGGATGTCGCCGACATTGGGCCACAGCAGCGCGTCGTGGCGGCGCACCGCGCGGGCGACGAACGCCTCTGAGGCGAGCCAAGCGTCGAGCACGGTGTCGGGGACGTCGCCTTCGGGCGTGAGCAGGCCGTACTCGTCAGCGGTCGGGATCACGCCCCGCAGGTCGAGGCTGAGCGCGCGCAGGAGGGCGGGGCCGGTGAGCGGTTCGGCCGCGGTCGTGCAGGTGGCGAGGTCTTGTGCCGTCGAGACCGTGGACGCCGCCCACGTGGCCGCGATCGCGACCGTGCGTGCGATGCGGTGATACCGTAGGGGTCGTTGGGGGGAATCGGTGGTTCGCGGCATCACGAAGACCCTCGGGCGCGTTGGGGCGCCGTTGGCAGCACGCGCGGCGGTCGTCGCGGGTGTGGGAGCCGCGGCGTGCCGAGGCGACGCAGGGAGAGACAAGCCCGACGTCGCAGACTGTAGCACGTTCGCCGTGTCACCGACGGACGCCGTCGTCGACGTCCACGGCGCGCTCCGGCTGGAGGTGACGGGAGGCTCGGGCGCGTGGCGCGCGGCGTTGGTCGATGACCGCTCGGGTGCGGAGGTCGGGGCGTCCACGGGGGTCTACATCACAGGACCGGCTTCGGGCGTGACCGACGTGCTGGAGGTGACCGACGCTGCGTGCGAGCGCGCCGCCCAGGTGCGGGTGGACGTCGTCGGCGACCTGTTGCTCGCACCGCGCGAGGTCTCGGTGCCACCCGGTGCGCCGGTACGCTTCGACGTGGCTGGGGGAAGCGGCGCGCGCACGTGCACCCTGCGCGAGAACGGCAGCGGCGCCAGCCTCTCGGCGGCGTGCGCCTACACCGCGGGGGCCTCACCGGGCCAGGATGTGGTCCGCTTCGTCGACAACGGGACCGGGGAAGCCATCGACGCTTGGATCGCCGTCGACCCGGCGTTCGTGTTCGACATCTCCGGTCGGGGCGGGTTGTTCCAGCCGGTCGGCGGGCGGCTGGTCCCGAGCCCCGTCTACGGGAGCGGATCCCTGACGCTGTCGGTGGTCACCGGTGATCTGACCGTGGACGGCGATGCTTGGGTCGGCGCGCGCGAGGCGTCGGGCACGCTCAGGGTGCGCGACCGCTACACCGACGCCGCGATCGACGTTCCTGCCACGGTGCTCGCGCCGCGCACGTTGGAGGCGCCGCGGGACGGGGAGCGCACCGAGCT
>JBEIFN010000372.1:0-3196 GCA_040382435.1 Alphaproteobacteria bacterium | reverse complement strand
GCGGCCTATCTGGGCGCCACCACCGAGATCCTCAAGGCCGAGGGCATCACGTTTGACGCGTCGCGGCACGCGGCCTTCCTCGCCGTCACGGACATCGGCAAGGGCATGCTCGACGGTAGCCCGCACGACGTCGGTGGACCCAACCACGTCCGCCTGTCCCCCAACCCCTGCGGCGCGGTCTGGAAGCTGCCGCTCGGCGCTTCAGAGGCCACCGGCTCGGCCTGGACGCCACTGCGCGCCCAGACGCTCGTCCAAGGGCAACCGCTGGCCAACGATCGCTGCGACGCCGACGGCATCGCCAACCCCGACAACCTGACGTTCCTCACGGGGTCGCGCTGGCTGATCGCCGCCGAGGACACGCGTCGCCACGACAACGCCACCCTCTGGGCGATCGACGTCGACAGCGGCGTCACGCGCCGGCTCGCGACGGCACCGTGGGGCGGCGAGTTCACCGGGATCTGGTGGCACCGCGACGTAGCGGACCACGCGTTCCTCACCGTGACCGTACAGCACCCGTTCGCCCACAGCCGCCCCGAAGGCGCGCCTGCCGACGCCGAGATGCCGTCGTTCACCGGGATCTGGGGACCGTTCCCAGTCTGGAAGTGAGCGTCGGCTCCGCGCGGCGCCGTCAGAACGGGATGCGGACCTCGTCGACCAGACGCGCGACGAAGTCGACGAGCGACATCGTGCCGAGGTCGCCGCCGTCGCGAGACTTGACGGCAACCTGGCGGTCCTCGGCTTCCTTAGCCCCAATGACCACTTGGTAGGGAACCTTTCGGCCGTGCGCTGCCCGGATCTTGTAGGAGATCTTGTCGGCGGATTCGTCGAGGGTGGCGCGAACGCCCGCCTCCTTGAGCGCCGCGACGACCTCGCGCCCGTAGTCCTCAGACTTCTCGGAGATCGTCATCACCCGCACCGCCTCCGGCGCAAGCCACGTCGGGAAGGCGCCGCCGTAGTGCTCGATCAGGATGCCGAGGAACCGCTCGAAGCTCCCCATCACCGCACGGTGGATGACGACCGGCACGTGGGCCGTGTTGTCGGCGCCCACGTAGCTGAGCTCGAAGCGTCGCGGAAGCTGGTAATCCAACTGGATCGTGGCGCACTGGTGCTTGCGCTCGAGCGCGTCGTACACCGCAAAATCGATCTTGGGCCCGTAGAAGGCGCCGTCGCCCTCCTTGATCCCAAACGTCCGGCCGCTCCGCTCCAACGCCTCGCGCAGCGCGCCCTCCGCGCGGTCCCACAGCGCGTCGTCACCGAGCTTTTCAGCCGGTCGCGTGCTGAGGAACATGTCGTAGGACATCCCGAACGCGCCGTAGACGCGGTCGATGAGATCGAGCAAGCGGCTGACCTCGTCGGCGATCTGCGACTCCATGCAGAAGATGTGCGCGTCGTCCTGGCTGAACTGCCGGACGCGCGTCAGCCCACCGAGCGCGCCCGACCGCTCGTTGCGGTGCAGCACGCCCTGGTCGTGCAGACGAAGCGGTAGCTCGCGGTAGCTGCGCTTCTTGCTGCGGAAGATCAGCATGTGGCTCGGGCAGTTCATCGGCTTGAGGCCGTATTCGCGTGCTTCGCCGCAGCAGCCCTCGTCGTGCGAGGACGGCACCGGCGAGGCCTCGGGGAAGTGGAACATGTCGTCGCGGTAGTGCGCCCAGTGCCCAGAGGTCTCGAACAGCGCCTTGTCGAACAACAACGGCGTCT
This sequence comes from Alphaproteobacteria bacterium, assembly GCA_040382435.1. Taxonomy (GTDB): domain Bacteria; phylum Myxococcota_A; class UBA796; order UBA796; genus JBEIFN01. The sequence continues at coordinate 1,498 of JBEIFN010000372.1, read as the reverse complement.
TCACGACGTCGTAGCCCTCGCCCGCAAGGAGGTTGCGCATCCGGCTGGCGAGGGTGTTGAACAGGTGCTCGCCATTCGGGAGCCAGAACGGGGCACCCGGCGCCCAGTCGTGGAACATGAACAGCTCGAGCTCACGACCGAGCCGACGGTGGTCACGCTTCTTGGCTTCCTCCAAGAAGTGCAGGTGCTTCTCCAGCTCCTCTTTGCTCGCGAACGCCACGCCGTAGACCCGCGTGAGCATCTTGTTCTTCTCGTTGCCCCGCCAGTACGCCCCTGCCACGCGCGTCAGCTTGAAGTGCTTGAGGCTGCTGGAGTAGCGAACGTGGGGACCCGCGCACATGTCGGTGAAGTCGCCATGCGTGTAAAAGCCGATGGCGTCGGTGTTGAACCCCTCGATGAGGTCGCGCTTGTAGGCCTGGCCGTTGGCGTCGGCCCAGGCCAACGCCTCTTCCCGCGTCCGCTCGGCGCGCAGGAACGGGTGGTTGCCCTTGGCGATGCGGCGCATCTCCTCCTCGATCTTCGGGAGGTCCTCCTCCGAGATCGTCCCCACGACGTCCATGTCGTAGTAGAAGCCGTGCTCGATGTGCGGCCCGATGCCGAACTGCGTGCCCGGGTAGAGGTGGGCCACGGCCGACGCCAGCAAGTGCGCCATGCTGTGCCGCAGGGTCTCCTCTGGACCCAACTCACGCACCGCAAACTCCGACGCCTCAACTGCCTCGCTCATCGTCCCTCCTGCACCGAGCGGGCGCTTATCTCCTAGGCGCTCGCGCCACCAACGCCCGGCCCCCACGAGATCCTGACGCGAACCGGATCCGGAGGCATGCGGGTGCCGAAGCTGCTACCACCTCGCTTGTTGGGCTTTTTTCGCGGTACGGCAAAATTCTCTACAGTTGGCTGACACGGATCCGATGAGCCTCGCAGGAGGATGCCATGGACAACACGAACCGGATCGCGTCGGTACGCGTCGGCCTCGGTGCCCGTCTCCTCGACGACGCGGACGTGCTGCAGCGCGCCCAAGCCCGCGAGGCTGGCCGTCAGGCCGGCTACGGGCGGTGGACGGCAAGTGCAGCGTCCGCGGCGTACGAGGCGGGTTCCGGCGGGTGCGCCGTCGAAGATCTCACCGAGGACGAGGTGCTGTTCGGCGCCGACGAAGACTTCGACTTCGACATCATCGAGGACGTCTCTTCGCGCTCGCAGGGGAGCTACAACCGCGACAGCGAGCTCGACGCCGGCGGCTTCGACGACGGCGGCTGGGTCAGCCTGCGCCCCGTGGGCACGAGCAACCGCCCCGACGACTTCTAGTCGCGCTGCGGGGCTCTGGCCCCGCGCTCATCGAGCAGCAGGCCCACCGGGCGGTCCCAAGGATCGTGCGGGAGGGCCTGTTGGTGTTGGCATGCGTAGCCGACCCCGATCGTCCAAGCCTGTGGGCGGGCGAGCGCCAGCGCCCGATCGTAGTAGCCCCCGCCACGCCCGAGGCGCCGCCCGGACGCGTCGAACG
>JBEIFN010000371.1:0-3204 GCA_040382435.1 Alphaproteobacteria bacterium | reverse complement strand
GCCTCGGCGGCGGCCCCACGCGGCGGTGCGTCACAGCCGGCGGTGCCGCCACGCTGGGCTCCGCCCACCGAGGTCGATGTGCGCGTCGCCGCCGAGCTGCGCGCGATCCGCGTCCGCTCGACGGCTTGGTGGGGCGTCGCACGGCAAGCCCTCGACCGGCTCCCGCCGGCTTGGTCGGCGCCCGAGTCGTTGGCGGCGCGGCCGTGCATCGTTTGGCAGGCCCTCGCCGACAGCGCCGATGCCAACCTGCATCAGCAGCTCGGTCGCGCGCTCCGCGTGGACGGGGTTCCGACGGCGGCGTTCGGCTCCCTCGGCGTCCCCGTCGCGTCGGCAGAGGCTTGGTTCGCGGCCCTTTCGGAGTGCGGCGCGCTGCGTCCGGAGCCGGTTCTGGTGGCGAGCCTCGCGCGCCGGGTCGGTCAGATCCCGAGCGTCGGTACAGCGGCCTGGGCCGACGCGGTCGGGGCGGCCGTTCGGGGGGCTTGGGACACCGACGGCAGCGGCGCGCTCGACCGGATCGACGAGGTGGACGGGGTCGCATGCGAGGTGTGGGCTTCGCTGGACGGACGCGCGCAGGCCGAGGGCGTCGACGGCCCGTGGTCGTTCACGCTCACCGCTCAGCACCCGACCGGGTTCCCCGCCATCTCGACCCCGATGCGGTCTGCGTGGGACGCGCGCCTGTCGGTCTGTGGGATGGGACCACGGGCGCGCGCTGCGGTGGCGGCCCCGTCCCGCCTGACCGACGCCGACGTGGTCGATGCGATGCGTGCGCTCACCGTGCCGACGATCCGTCTGTGGGAGGACGAGGTCCGCTCGCTGTGGGTCGAGGCGTTCGACGTGGATGGCACGCTCGCGCTCGACACCCCGGCGGAGGTCGATGCGATCCCGTGTGAAGCGTGGCGGGCGGCTTCGGCGCGGGTCGGCGCCGACACCGGCGCGCGGCTGGTTCAATGGTACGGGCTTGTCGATGGGGCATGGGAGGGGGAACGCCTGGGCTTGCGCATGCCCGCGCGCGCGGCGGTGGGGCGTCGGCTGGCGCAGTGCCGGATCACCTCGTCCTCTGCGGCGCGCGACCCCGAGGATCGGGCGTTCGATGCGGTGTTGGTGATGTCGTGGTCCGACGCGGTCCAGACGCTTCGTGCGCCGGGGGCGTTCCCGACGAGGCCTTGGACCTGCGCCCGTTGGGTCGGCCTCGACCACCTCGCCGTGCGCGAGCTCGGGGCGGCCGGGCTCGCCACGTGGCTCGGTGCGGGGGGCACGTGGCGTGGCGGTGAGATCGGGCGTCCCGACGAAGCCGCGGCGCGTGCGGAGATGGCGAGATGCGCGATGACGTCGCCCAAGGTGGCGGCCGAGGACGACGACCGACTCAGCGCGTTGGCGCAGCGGCTCGCGGCGGCCGTTCACTCGGCGCAGGCGGCGCAGCCTTCGGGGCCTCCCTCGCGGGCGATCTCGGAGACAGGGTGCGACGTGTGGCGTGAGGCAGACGCCGTGAGTCGAAGCGCTTGGGCCGCAGGCATCGACGCGACGCTCGGCTTGGGGACGGTCACCGGCGCGGCGGTGGTGGGCGTGGCACCGCCGGACGCGCCAGAGCTTCATCGTCACCTGCGACGCTGCGGCCTGCACAGCGCGTCGCGCCCTTCTTCCTCGCGCACCGACCGGCGCGGACGCTGATCCGCGCGGCCTACACCTCGTCCGGTCTCAGACGTACGGGGCGACGAGCTGCTGGAGCGCGGCGAAGCCGCCGGGGTTGCCGATCTTCTTGGTGACCAGCTCGCCGTTCTTGAAGACGAGCAGGGTCGGGATGCCGGTGACGCCGAACTGGCTGGCGTGCTTCTTGTGCTTGTCGACGTCGACCTTGACGATCTTCAGCTTGCCGACGGACTCGTCCGCGAGCTTGTCGAGGTGAGGGGCGATCGCCTTGCAGGGGCCGCACCAGGTGGCCCAGAAGTCGACGAGGACGGTGGTGGAGGCGTCGACGACTTCGGCTTGGAAGGTGGCGTCGGTGGCGTTGACGATGTGGGGGCTCGGCATGGGGCTCTCCTGAGGACAGAACGCTCCTTTACGTCCCGTGTGGAGGCCGGCAAGGCCCGCGTGCGTGGCGTCGGGATAAGGGTACGCTGGAGGCTGGGATGACCACGTCCCTGCATGCGGTCGCGCTGTCGCTGTACGTCGCGCTCGGGGTGCGCGCGGTGTGGCGGTGGCGTGCGGCGCACGATGTCCTCGGGACGTCCGAGGCGCGCGCTTGGGCGCTCGCGGCGTTGGTTCACGCGCTCGCGCTGGCGTCGCGCGCGATGTCGCCCGAAGCCCCGGGGCTCGCCGAGTCGCTCTCGGGGGTCGGGCTCGGGGTGGCGGTGGCGATCGTCGGTTTTGCTCAAGGCGAGCGCGGGCGCTTGGTGCCGTTTCTCGCGCCGGGGGCCGCCCTGTTTGCGGCCGCTGGCCTGTTCGCGCCGGGCGCCCATACGGCGGCGGCGGCGGCGGGGGTGTGGGTCGCCGTGCACATCGCGATGGTGCTCGCGGGCATGAGCGCGATGCTGGTCGAGGCTTCGGTCGCGGTCGCCGCGTCGTTGTTGCGGGGTCAACTCAAGCGCAAGGAGCTCGCTGCGCTCGATCGGTTCCCCTCGTTGGCGACCCTCGAAGCGGTCCAGCGGCGGGCGCTCGCGTTGGGCCTCGCGCTGCTCGGCGTCGGCGTGATCCTTGGCGCGTGGACGGCTGCGCAGGTGCTCCCGCACGGTGCTTGGGTCGCCAACCCGAAGGTGTTGTTCACAACCGGTGTTTGGGCCGGCTACGCCTTGGCGGCGGCGCATCGGTCTCGGACGGGCTGGCAGACCCGCGGCGCCTTGGTCACGAGCCTCGTCGGCGCGGCGGCCGTGTTGTTCAGTCTGTTCGGCCTGGACTTCTTGGTGCGAGGGTTCCATGGCTACGCAGGCTGACGTCGGACTGCGCGTGCTGGGGCTGAGTCACCACACGGCCCCGGTGTCCGTGCGCGAGCGGTTCGCGCTGGGCGTGGAGGAGCGTGAGGCGGAGCTGCGCTGGCTGCTCGGCGAGGCAGGGGCCCGAGAGGCGATGGTCGTCTCGACCTGCAACCGCGTCGAGCTGTACCTCGAGGCCGGCGACCGCAGCGACGCGATCCTCGACCGTTGGCTCGCCGAGCGGCGGGGTTTCGGCCGCGACATCGTCGGTCACCTCTACCGGCGATCCGGTGTGGCG
>JBEIFN010000370.1:0-3220 GCA_040382435.1 Alphaproteobacteria bacterium | reverse complement strand
AGCAGCTGGGCGATGTGCGTGTGTGTGGGGCCGTGGGGCTGATGATGACGCCTCGGGTGGTTGGGTGTCACGCAGAAATAGAACTGGATGGCAGTTCAGATTCACGAACTTCAGACGGTGGCCCGTCGTCTCGCCGACGAAGGGAAAGCCGTGCGCGGCGCCCTGTACGACTTCGCCCCCGAAGACGACGACGATGCGACGGAGCGGACGACCGAACGTGAACGTCCCGTCGGCCCATCGCATCGACCGCGCGAACGGGATCTTGCCGAGGACAGCGCCCAGACCCTCGGCGATCAGGTCGGTGACGGCGGCGCCCCCCTCGACCACGGTCACGGCGGCGACGGGCCCACGCTTGGGGACCTCGACGATGCGGAGCGTGGCGGGATCCGCGCCCTTCCCGCGCGCGAACGCGACGCCCGCCTCGTTGGGGGCGCCGTCGGTGAAGGCCTTGTCGGCCGGTGGGCCGAGGACCTCTTTCTCTGCCGTGGGCTGGTGCGTGGCGAGCCCATCGACGACGACGGCGAGGCGCCGCGGCGTGACGAAGGTGCGCACCGAATCGTAGGGCAACCCGGCGAGCAGCTCGAGCAGCGCGTCACGCAGGCCCTCGACGGCGGGTCGCGCGAAGCGTGCGGGGAGCTCCTCAGTTCCAAGCTCGATCAGCAGCTGTGCGGTGCTCACGCCTCACCCCCGTCGATGCCCTTCGTCCATGTCTCCGCACAACGGCACGCGAGCTCGCGGATCCGCCGGATGTACTGCGCCCGCTCCGCCACGCTGATCGCGCCGCGCGCGTCGAGCAGGTTGAACGTGTGGCTGGTGAGGATGCACTGGTCGAAGGCGGGGAGTGCGAGTCCAGCGTCGTTGAGCCGGCCGCACTCGGCGAACGCTCGGTTGAAGATCTCGAACAGGCTGTGGACGTCGGCGACCTCGAAGTTGTAGCGCGACTGCTCGACCTCGTTGCGGTGGAACACGTCGCGGTACGAGACCCCGGGCGCCCAGCGGAGGTCGAACACGTTGTCGACGCGCTGCAGGTACATCGCGAGCCGCTCCAGGCCGTAGGTCAGCTCGGTGCAGACAGGCTTGCACTCGATCCCGCCGACCTGCTGGAAGTAGGTGAACTGGGTGACTTCCATGCCGTCCATCCACACCTCCCAGCCCAAGCCCCACGCCCCGAGCGTCGGCGACTCCCAGTCGTCCTCGACGAACCGGATGTCGTGGGCGGCGGGGTCGATGCCGATCGCGCGGAGGCTACCGAGGTAGAGCTCTTGGCTGTCGAGCGGCGACGGCTTGAGGATGACCTGGTACTGGTAGTAGTGCCCGAGGCGGTTGGGGTTCTCGCCGTAGCGGGCGTCGCCCGGACGTCGGCAAGGTTGGACGTAGGCTGTCTTCCATGCCTGTGGCCCGAGGGCGCGCAGGAAGGTGGACGGGGCGAAGGTGCCGGCGCCCATCGGAAAGTCGTGCGGCTGCACGAGCACGCAGCCCTGGTCAGCCCAGTAGCGGTGCAGGGTGAGGATGAGGTCCTGGAAGTACATCGGCGCTCCGCGGATCGCGGCGTGGGCTATGCGGCCTCCAGCCCGTGGGCAAGCCGCGTCGCGTGGGTGGTTCAGAGAGACGGCGGTTGGGTGAACCCGACCTGCAGCGGCGCGCCGTCGCGCAGGATGACGGGACGCCGGATCAGCATCGGGTCGGCGAGGAAGGCTTGGGTCCATGCGGCGTCGTCCCAGGCGTCCTTCTCGGGCCCGAGCGCGCGGAACGAACCGCCGGAGGTGTTGCGCATCGCGCGCGCACCCAACGCGGCGACCCACGTCTGGAGTTGGGCGGGCGTCGGCGGTGTGCTGCGGAGATCGTGGAACCGATGTGGCAGGCCCTGTTCAGCGAACCAAGCCAACGCCTTCTTCACCGTCCCGCACGTGGGGATGCCGTACAGCTCGAACATGACCACCGCTCCCTCGCAGGACCATGCCGTCCCGCGTCGGCTAGGCTAACCCGTCCGAAGGGGTCGCCATGAAGGTGGGTGTGCTCGGCGGTGGCGCGTGGGGTCAGGCGATCGCACGGCTCGTGATCGCCGCGGGCCATGAGCCCTTGATCGGCTACCGCGACGAGCGGCCGCCTGCGTTCTTGCCGAGCACGCCCCGGCCGACCGAGGTCTCGGCGTCGTGTGAGCTGTTGTTCGTCGCGACGTCGGCGAGCTTGGTGCGCGACGCGATCCGCCTCGCCGACCCGACGTCCGACAACGTCGTCATCGTGGCGGGTCGCGGCCTCGATCCCGTCAGTGGGGACTGGCTGACCGACGCCGTGCAGCAGGAGTGCGACGCGACCCGTGTGGGTGCCTTGGCCGGGCCGGCTCCGGTGGCCGAGATCCTCAACGGCGGGCTGTGCGCCGGTGTGGTGGCTTCGCGCGAAGCGGCGGTCCGCGACCTCGCCGTGGAGGCGCTGCACAGCCACCGCTACCGCGCGTACGGATCGTCGGATCTGATGGGGGTTCAGCTCTGCGGCGCGATGGTTCCGGTGATGGCGTGTCTGCTGGGCTTGATGGGTTCGCTGCCGGGGGCCGGGTCGGGCCTCCAGGGCATGCTCCTCGCGCGTGGGCTCGCCGAAACCGCCCGCTTGGGGCTTGCGCTCGGCTGTGATGCCTTGACCTTCAGCGGCCTCGCCGGCGTGGGCGATCTCGTCGCCGTGCAAGCGCGGCCTGGCCATCCCAACTACGACGCCGGGGTCGCGATGGGCCGCGGCGCGTTGGATCAGGGGCCCGTTCGCATCGCGACCGCGGTGCTGCCGATGGCGCGGCTGGTGGGCGTGGAGCTGCCGCTGACGTCCGCGCTCGTCGCGATGTCGCAGGGACTGCCGCCCGTGGACGCCGTGAGCTTGCTGATGTCACGGGGCGCGACACGCGAAGGTGGCTGAGGTGGTCAGCGCGCGGTGACGGTCGCCATCGGCTTGATGCGTGCCAAGGTCGCGGGTCCGATCCCAGAGACGGCGTCGAGATCGGCCACCTCGCGGAAGGGCCCGTGGGCTTGGCGGTACGCGACGATGCGCGCGGCGAGCGCCGGGCCGACGCCCGGCAGCGCTTCGAGGGCTTCGGCGGTGTCGAGGTTGACGTTGATGACCTTGGGGGGAGCCGCCACGACGGCGCGTGGGGCGCGCTCGGACCACCGAGCGATCCGACCTGGTGGCGTGCGACGGGCGTCGCTGCCTGGCCGCCCGAGGCGCGCGACGTCGTCGT
>JBEIFN010000369.1:0-3228 GCA_040382435.1 Alphaproteobacteria bacterium | reverse complement strand
GTGACCGGTGCCGGTGGCGGAGCCGGGGGCGTCCATGCGAGGTAGGCCGTGCCTGCGACCACCACGACGAACGCGAAGGCGACCGCGGCGATCAACAGCCCGACCTGCTGCCGCGACGTTCGGACCCGGCCGGCCGCGTCCCAGCCGGTGTCGGCCTGCTCCGGCTCTCCCAGCGGTGCGACGACCCGGCCCGGCGCTGCGACCGAGACCGGCGCTGCGGGGGCCGCCGGCACCGTTGCATCGCGGATGTCGACACCCGCCACCGATGCACCCGCCGTCTCCTCCCAGCCAAGCCCCGGTCCGGCGCGGATCGCCCAAGGGTCGACGTCGGGCGAAACCGGCGAAAGGCGACGCTCCAAGGTACCGTCTCGAAGCGCCTCGGCACGCAGTCCCGCCAACGGATGCAGCGCGGTGGCTTGGCGCGGCGAGGACGCCGGGGGCGCGTCGAGCGCCGCAGACCCGCCCCGAAGCGCGCCGGTCGGGGTCGGCCTCGGCGGCGGACGGGGGGTCGAAGGGAATGAGGACGGCGCGTCGGGCTGCAGCGACGCACTGACGGGCGCATCGGGACTGAGAGCGACGCGACTCCGCGAAGCAAACGCGGCAGGACCTGACGGTCGCGCCGGTCCCCGACCTGCTGCGGACGCCGCCGGAGCCGTGTCCTCCACCGCCTCCGCCGGCGTGGAAGGCACGCCCGGCGAAGGGGTCGGCGTCCGACGTGGCGGGCCGCTCGGTCGTGGCGGGCTCATGGCGTCACCTCGTCGCTCGGCACGGACGGCTGCGCTTCCGACGTCCGACGACCTCGCCGCAACACCGCCCGCCGCAGGTGATAAGCCCCGACGTACACCGCACCGATCGCTGCGATCAGCGACAGGCCGACGATCAGCGTCCCGGCGGCGCGTCCGAGCGCGCGCACAGAGGCACTCCGCCCCTGCGCGTCGAGGCCCGATGGCAGGTCGAACCAAGGATTCGGGAAGAACACCAGCTCCGCCGTTCCCGGGCGCGCCCCCGTCAACGTCAAGCCGATCGGAAGTCGGAGCCGAAAGCGGCTCTGTTCGCCCTCGGGGAGCGCGAGGCGCAGCTCGTACCAGCGATGCACCGGCGTCCCCGTGCGCGCGAGAAAACGCCCCAAGCGGCCCGCGTCCTCGGTCACCAACGCGCGTCCGCCTCCCGCTGCGGCGAGCAAGCCGAGGCTGACGTTGTCGATCCCTTGCAGCTCCAACCCGCCGTCGATGCGCGCATCGGCCGACGCCCCACAGAGAAAGTTCGGATCTGGACGTTCGGGCAGACGTTCAGGCAGATCGGTGAGGTCCGGCGCGAAGGGCCGTCCGAACCCCACCGTGAAGACGTCGGTCCGCGCGCCAGGGGCGCCGCGCCGCGCCCGCACGACCCCCAGAAGCTCGGCGAGCGGGCCGGCGTTCTCGGCGCACGTCTGCTCGGCGCGGACGTTGTTGAAGCCGTCGGTGAGGACCACCAACGCCGGGTCCCCTTGCGTGAGGCGGACGAAGCCGTCGACCGGAGCCGAGGGCATCACCTCGTCGAGCGTGGTGCGAACGGCGTCGTAGAGGTGGGTGTACGACGGCGCCGGCTCGTCGAGGAGCTTGTCGACCGCCGCGGCATAGGCCTTGCGATCCGTGAGGATCTTGGCGTCGGTCCAAGCCCCACCGTCGACGGCGCGCACCGCGTCCGAAAAGCCGAGCAGCAGCACACCGGTGCGCGCACCCGCGGCCTTGGGGAAGAACGTGTCGAGCGCCGCGGGGTCGAGCAGCGCCGCCACCACGAACGCCATCGCGGGATCGCGTCCATCCCCGGGGTCGGTGTACATCGACGACGAGCGGTCGATCAGCAGCACGAACAGCTGGCCGTAGCCGACGGGTTGGTGGCCAACAACCTGGAGGTATCGCGTCTGCACGTCGGCCCGGAGCTCGTCGGGCGCGCCGAGCTGCACCCGCATGCGACCGGGCGTGAGCGCGAGCGGCTGAAGGCCCCCCTCGTCGTCGGACAGCGCGAACGAGAACCGGACCAAGCGGTCGGCGGGCGAGACGGTCGGGGCACACGCCGCGACCTCCTCGACGTCCATCCCCGCCGCCAAGCAGTCCGCCGCGTCGTGAAACACATGCACGCGTGTGCCGCCGACGGACGGAGCCTCGGGCATCGCCATGCGCCACGACGAGCCCTCCGCGGGGATCGCCGCCCACGCCGACGACGTGGCCGCGGGTGGGTCCGACTCGGTCGCAGCCGCCGGGGTCGCCGAGGTCGCCTGCGACGAGGCCGCCTCCTGGGCGAAGGCCGCCATCGTCAGCCACAGCAGCGCGGCGAGGGCGGTCACGGGGCACCGTCCCGGGGCAGGACGAGCAGCTCCACGTCCACGTCGTCCCCGATCTCGAGCACGTCCTCGTGACGGAGCGGTGCCTCGAAGGGTGCGGGGAGCTCGGGGTCCCAGCCGAGGTCGACGCGCTCCATGAAGCGGCGCAGCAACACGGGACGCTGAGTCAGTCCCCGTACTGCGTACGCGTGCCCGGGCCGGGCAAGCACCGAGACGTGCAAGGCGTCGACGCCGTCCACCGCGGGCAGATGCACGTCCATGCCAGAGGGAAACGACCCGACGAAGCGTTCTTGCAGTGCGGTGTCGAACGGGTCGAGAGGCACCCGCCAACCCGGTCGCGCCCCCACGCGTACAAGCACCCAGGGCCGCCATGCCGTCTCGGGCAATCCATAGGTCAAGCCACCCACGCCGGCGCCGAGCAACGCAGCACCGAACGCACCGGCGAGGTGCAGATCGTTGGCCCAGATCCCCACGGCGTACCAGCCGACGGCACCGAGCGCGCCCGCGAGCAACCCCGACACGAGGGCTTCACGGACGATCTCCCCCCGCGTCTCGGTGGCCGGAAGCGGCGGGTCGAAGATCCACAGCTCCCAGCGAAGCTGGAGATCGTGAAGGGCGTGGCGCCCCGCGCGCACCGCCGCGACGCCCAGCCCCGCGCCGAGGCCCGCGCCGAGCCAAGGCACCAACCGGGCGCGCAATGCCAACGAACTCGCCGGAAACCAGTCGCCGACCCACGCCACCCAGGCCCAGCCCAGCACGACGAGGAACGTGACCGACATCGCGACCCAAGCACCGATGCCGAGCGCGGCCCAACGCCGCCGCCACGGGGCTGCGATCCAGGCGCCCTCGAGGGCCAAGGTGCCGGCCACCGCGCCTGCGGACAACGTGCAGAGAAGCACGGCGCC
>JBEIFN010000368.1:0-3228 GCA_040382435.1 Alphaproteobacteria bacterium | reverse complement strand
GTGACGTCGCGAACGCCGACCTCGTGCGACGCGAACCGCGCCAAGACGCCCTGCAGCGTGGCGTCCACGCCGAACGCCGCGCCGACCGTCAGCGCGACGCCCACGAGGCCCAGGCCGCGCAGGCGCGACGCCGAATACGACGACGGCTGGCTCCAGTACACGAGGCCGAGCGATCCCAGCCACGACCCGAACGTCGCGAGGGCCGCCCCGGTGGCGGGCTTGTCGAGGCCGATCGCGGCGACGGGATCGACGGCCACCGCATGGACGCGGCCCAAGTGGACCGTCGCAAGGCCGTCAGGAAGGGTTTCGATCACGATCAGCGGCAGCGGCAGCAACATCGCCAACGTGAGCCATTGCACGAACACCAGCCACAGCCCCGGCGAGCGCCACGTGTACCAGACGCCGAGCACTGCCTCGCGGAGCTGAATCGCACGAACGAACCGACGATGCGTCTGCGAGTTCTCCATGCGGCCCCCGCGCGCCCCATCGCGCGCCTCCTCGGCGCCGGCAACCCCACCGACGCGAAGCGCGCCGTGAGCCCGCCACTCACCACCGGTCTCCACCGCCTGACCACCGCAAGCGAGCGCAGCGAAGCGCGCAGTGAGCCAAAGGCGAACGAAGCGAAAAGGTCTCGCGCCGTGAGCCCGCCCCAACCCACCGCGCCCTCCCGATCGCCCACCGCAAGCGAGCGCAGCGACGCGCGCAGTGAGCCGAAGGCGAACGAAGCGAACAGGTCTCGCGCAGTGAGCCGAAGGCGAACGAAGTCCAACGCTATGGGCCGCACAGGACTCGAACCTGTGACCCTCGGATTAAAAGTCCGGTGCTCTACCAACTGAGCTAGCAGCCCGCGGACGTCACGTATCGCGACGGCCCGGAGCACGCGAGGTCAAGTCGGTCCCTTGGAGCGACCGTGAGGGTGGGCTTGGCGATGCACGTCGAGCAGGCGATCGAGCGAGACCTGGGTGTACCGCTGGGTCGTCGACAGCGTCTGATGGCCGAGCTGCTCTTGGATCGCGCGCAGGTCGGCCCCGCCGTCGAGCAGGTGCGTGGCGGCGGCGTGCCGGAGCGCGTGCGGATGCAACGTAGGAAGGCCGTGAGACACCCCCGCGGCCGTGACCCAGCGCCGCAGCGTGCGGTCCGACGCGCGGTCGCCGCGCCGGTTGAGGAACAACGGCGCGTCACCCGCCACGCCCGGCCGCGCCGCGAGCCACGCCCGAACGGCGTCGACCGCGGCAGGCCCCATCGGCACGCTCCGCGCGCGGTTGCCCTTGCCGTGACGGACATGGACGGTGGCGGCGTGCAGGTCGAGGTCGCGCACATCGAGCGCAGCCGCCTCTCCCACGCGCAAGCCGGCGCCGTACAGCACCTCGAGCAACGCCGCTTGCGGCCCGCGAACGGCGTCGTCGTCGAGCATCGCCGCCATCGCGTCGGCCGTGGGCACGCGCGGGAGCGTGACGGGACGCCGCGGCGTTCGCAGCGCGCTCGCAGGAGACGACGGCAGCCGCCCCGTCTCGACGCACCAGCCGTAGAAGGCGCGCAAGGCGGCGACGTGCCGGGCCGTGGTCGCCGCCGCGTTGCCGTCACCCGCTTCTGCCAAGAACCGTCGAAGTTCCGCGCGCGACGCCGCGAGCAAGCTGACGCCTCGCGGGTGCAGCTGCACGACGAGACGTCCGAGCGTGTGGCCGTACGCCCTCCGCGTGTGCGCGCTCGCGCCGCGCTCCACCCGCAAGAAGTCGTCGAACCGCGACAGCAGCGCAGCCACCTCCGGCGCCACCTCGCCGCCCACAGCCGGGTCGGTGCTCAACTAAAGACCAGCGGCCAGTCCTCGGCCGCCGGACCGTCGATGGCACCGCCCTCGGCGTCCTCGAACATCAGGTAGGCCACGGCCGCGCGAACCGTCGGCAAGTCGACGTGCACCCGCGGCGAGACGGTGGCGCCGACCGGCCCCGTGGCTTGCAGGCTCATCAGCGCATCGGTGACGGCGTCTTCGTCGAGGTGCCCCAGATCCTGCATCATCGCCACGAACCGCGAGGCGCGGCCGGTGAGGCGGACACGAACGACGCGCTCCCGGCTTCGGGTTCGACGCGGCTTGGTGGCCATGGGACCTCCTCGGTGTTCGCTAACGCCGCGGCAGACGTCGGCCAACCCACGGGCACCCAGCGTCCGCCCTGACGCGCCACGAGCGTGCCCTGCGTCTCAAGACGACCGAGCGCCACCAGCACATCCACGACCGACCGGCCCAACCGACGCGCCACCTCGTCGACATCGCGTCCCTCAGCGACCTCGCGCACCAGCTCGCTCATCGTGGGCACGGGGGTGCCGCACACCCGCGCGACGAACGTCGGGACGTCGCGCAGCACCGACGCGCCCTCCTCGAGCAGCGCGAGGCAGCCATCGCTCGTCGCCGCGCCGATCGGCCCGGGCACTGCGTAGACGTCACGCCCTTCGGCCCCCGCCAACCGCGCCGTGATCAGCGCGCCGGAACGCCGCCCGGCCTCGACCACGACGACCGCCTCGCTCAACCCGACGATCCAAGCGTTGCGACACGGGAACGTCCAGCCACGCGGCGGCTGCGTATCGGGCCACGCGCTGACGACAGCCCCGCCAGCCGCCACGATCTGCCGACGTAGCCCCACGTTGCCGGGGGGCGCGGTATACCCCAGCCCACAGCCGAGTACGGCGACGGTTCGACCCGAGCGCACCGCGCCTGCGTGCGCCTCGGCGTCGATGCCCCGCGCGAGGCCAGAGACGACGGTGCGACCCGCCCCAGCGAGCGCCGTGCCGAGGTGGTGCGCGACGGCGCGGCCGTAGCCGGTGGCGTCGCGGGTGCCGACGACAGCGACGCCTGGCTCCGCGAGGGCCGCGACCGCGCCATCGACGAACAGCACAGGCGGCGGGCGGCGCGTGGCGCGCAGGCTGCGCGGGTAGCGCGGGTCGGCGATCGTGACCGCGACCCCGAGCGTCGTACATGGGGCGGCCCGTCGCCACCGCGCAACGGCCGCCGCGTCTGCGCCAGCCGCCAAAAGCGCCGCATCGCCCGCCGTCTCCACCGAGCCCCAGCCACCAACGCGCTCGGCGAGCGTCGTCCAGCACACGCTACCGCCCCACTGCGCCGCCCCAACCCAAAATCCCGACACCGTCTCCATGGCGCCCTCCCGCCGACCCCTTGGCGGTCGCACGACGCCCGCCGAGGGCATCGCGGCGTCGGCTTCCGCCCTTGCCCCCGCC
>JBEIFN010000367.1:0-3242 GCA_040382435.1 Alphaproteobacteria bacterium | reverse complement strand
CGCGCGGGGGGCACGAGCTACGGCGTCTCGCTGCCGCCGGAGCTGCACATCGGTCTGGGCGACCGGGACCGCGTCGATGTCGTCGAGGTCATCTGGCCCGACGGCGACGTCACTGCCGTGTACGACGTTCCGACGCGCCAGCGGCTGCGCATCTCGCGGACGCCGCCATGATGCCCGTCCTCCTCGCGGTCCTCGCGGCGTGTGCGCCCGACCCCGCGCCTCAAGATCGGCCGCCCGACGCGGCGCCGCCGACCGATTCGACGGACGCACCGCCGGCCGACACGCCCGACGAGCCGGACACGGTGTCCGACGACCGCGCGCCTGCCGACCTGACGGTGCTCGCCTCGCTCCCGTGCGCGGACCCGGTCGGCACGTGGTCCTACGATGTGGCTTGGGCGCTGGACGACGGGACGCCGCCGGGCGGACGCGTCGACAGCGTCGCGCGCTTCGAGGGAGGCGGCTTCGCGGTGGCTGACGTCGACGGCAACGGCCTCGACGACCTTCTGCTGCCCGGCGAGGATAGGACGCGCCTGCGTTTGCAGGTCGCGCCTCGCCAGTTCGTCGACGCCGACGACCGGCTCCCGGAGGCGGCACCGCAAGGCGTCGGGGCGTTGCTCGCCGACCTCGACGCCGACGGGGATCCCGACGCCGTGGTCACCCGGTGGACGCAGCCGGCGCGCGTCTGGCGCAACGACACCGGTCGCTTCGTTGACGTCACCGACGCGTGGGGGTTCACCGAGACGTTCACGGGCCGGACGACCACGGCCGCGACGCCCAGCGACATGGACGGGGACGGCGATCTCGACCTGTTCCTCGGTGCGTTCGGACGCTGGGAGGAGACGGTGACCCCCGATCTGCCCCGGCCGTCCAGGCTTTATGAGCAGGTCGCACCTGGCGCGTTCTTGGACGTCTCCGATCGGTTGCCCGAAGCCGTGCAGCAGGGCTTCGTGTTCGCGGCGCGCTGGCTCGACATCGACGCCGACGGCGATCTCGATCTCCGCACGGTCCACGACTTCGGCGGCCGCGGCCCGAACGCGCTCGCGCGCAACGACGGCACAGGGCACTTCGTGGACGTAGCCCTCGACCTTGGGCTCGCGCACCGCATTGACGGCATGGGACTCGACGTCGCCTACGACGCGGTCGGCCCCGTCGAGATCGTCGAAGCCGGGTGGAGCGTCAACCGGTTCGCGGTGCGTCAGGCATCGGGGAGCTGGTACGACAGCTACCGGACGCTCGGCCTGATCCCCGACGGCTTGCGCGACCAAGAGGTGGGCTGGTCCACGTCCTTCGTCGACCTCGATCTCGACGCGGATCTCGACGTGGTGCAGGCGTTTGGGAAGATCCACGGCTTTCCCGCGGGGCGTGTCCAGCCCGACGCGTTCTTCCTGCGCGGCGACGATGGGACGTTCACCCAGCGCATCCCGTCGCTCGAACCCGTCGGCGACGAGACGCGCGCGCTGCTGGCGACGGACCTCGATGGGGACGGCTGGCTCGATCTGGTCCGGCGCGAGGTCGTCGGGCCGACGCGGGTGTGGTCGCGCCGATGCGATCGGTCGCGTTGGCTGTCGGTGGTGCTTCGCCAAGCGGGCCCCAACCCGGACGCGATCGGCGCCGTCGTCCGCGTCAACCTGCCCGACGGCCGCGCGTTGTTCCGGCCTGTCGACGTCGGCGGGAGCGGGTTGCTCTCGAGTGTGCCACCCCGCGCCCACTTCGGGCTGGACGACGCCGAAACGGTCGAGGTCGAGGTGCGCTGGCCCGACGGGCAGGTCACGCGCAATGTCGGCGTCGCGACGGCGCAGCGGATCGCGCTGACGCGACCGTAGGGCAGGCAGGACGTGGTGGGTTAGGGGAGCTTCGTGACTGATACGCCGCCGCCACCGCTCACCGACGACGACCCGCCCTCGCCATGGGCCAGGGCCGCAGGCGCCGTGGTGTCGGGCGTCGAGGGCATCGGGGCGTGGGTCATCGGGTTCACCGGTCTCGCCGAAGAGATCGGGCGCGTCGCGACGATCGGGGGCCTCGGGCTCATCGACGTCGTCCGTCGCCCGTTCCGGGTGCGGTCGGTCATCGCGCAGTGCGAGTTCATCGGCGTGCAGTCGCTCCCGATCATTCTGCTCACCAGCCTATTTACCGGCGCGGTTTTCGCGTTGCAGTCCTACCGGGCGTTCGCGCTGTTTCAGGCCGAGAGCATGGTCGGCGGCACCGTTGGCGTCACCCTCACGCGCGAGCTTGGGCCGACGCTCACCGGCCTGTTGGTCACAGGGCGCGCGGGTTCGGCGATCGCAGCCGAGATCGGGTCGATGCGGGTCTCCGAGCAGATCGACGCGCTCGACGCGATGGCGGTCGATCCGGTCAATTACTTGGTCAAACCCCGCCTGTGGGCCGCGATGATCACGATGCCGCTGCTGACGGCCGCGTTCGACTTCGTGGGCGTGCTCGGCGCCTGGTTGGTGTGCATCCCGATGCTCGGGATGTCTGATCCCGAGTTCATGGTGCGGCTCGAAGACTGGGTCGACTGGGACGACATCTCGGGCGGCCTGCTCAAGGCGTGGGTGTTCGGCCTGATCATGGGCACGGTCGCCTGCTACAAGGGCTTCTACACCAAGGGCGGTGCTCGCGGCGTCGGTCTGGCCACCACGTCGTCGGTGGTCGTGAACAGCGTCGCCATCTTGGTCGCAAACTTCTTCATCGCTTGGGCGATGCCATGACCGACACCTCGCGGGAGCGTCCCAACGTCTGCCCGGTCACCGGCGCTCCGGCGGCGATCGTCTACCTCGGCGTCCGCAAGTCGTTCGGGGAGCATCATGTGCTTCGCGGGCTCGATCTCGTCGTCCCGCGCGGCAAGATCACGGTGGTGATCGGGCGGTCCGGCACGGGCAAGTCGGTGACGATCAAGCACGTGATGGGGCTGCTACGTCCCGACGCGGGCCGCATCTGGGTGGGGGACGATGAGCTCACGGCGATGGACGACGCGGCGCTGCGCAAGGTGCGGACCCGCTTTGGCATCGTGTTTCAGCACGCGGCGCTGTTCGACAGCATGGACGTCTTCGAGAACATCGCGTTTCCGTTGCGCGAGCATGAGCGGCTGTCGGAGTGCGACGTCCGCACGCGCGTGATGGAGCTGCTCGCGCAGGTGGGCCTGCGAGGGGCCGAACGTAAGTTTCCGAGCGAGCTTTCGGGTGGTATGGCCAAGCGGGTCGGCCTCGCCCGGGCGTTGGTGCGCGAGCCCGAGTTCCTGCTCT
>JBEIFN010000366.1:0-3260 GCA_040382435.1 Alphaproteobacteria bacterium | reverse complement strand
GCCTGTTCGACCTCGACGACGGCGCGGCCGTCTGTGCAGCGGCCGAGCTCTGTGGGCGAGCCTGCGGCCATGCACTCCGGGTCCGCGGGGTAGTCGATTTGGCCGTCCGCGTCGTTGTCCTCACCGTCTGCGCACGCGGGCGCGGCCGCAGGGTCGTCCTCGCTCGTGTCGAGCGCGCTGAAGCACCCTGGGTCGTTCAGGTCGATGGCGTCATCGGCGTCGTTGTCGACTTGGTCGTCACACAGGTTGGCCGCGAGCGGCGTGATCACGACGTTCAAGCGCGCGCTCCCCGGGTCGCCCCCAAAGGCCTCGACCGCGGCGAAATAGACGCCGGGCTCGAGTCGGTCGAACGCGACGAGCGAGAGCGCGCCCTCGCCGCCATCGTCATCGCAGTCAAGCTCTGCGTTCGCGTCGCACGCGGAGAGCACCGCGAGCACGGTATCGAAGTCACCGCTCGAGGTGCTGACCACGACGGCGCTCGGCTCGCTCACGACGAAGGCGACGATGGCGTCCGGTCCGCGACCGGCGCACGAAGCGTCATAGACGTCCGCCGTGAAGTCGAGGTCGACCTCGCCGCCCGCAGCGGGAATCACAGTCAGCGCGTCGACGAAGTCACACGAGAGGGCCTCGTCCAGGTCACCCGCGGCGGCGCAGCCGTCGTCGGCGGGGTAGTCGGTTCGGCCGTCGGCGTCGTTGTCCTGGCCAGCCGCGCACGCGGGTCGCACGGCCGGATCAGCTTCGGAGTCGTCCTTCGACGACTCACAGCCGGGGTCGTTGCGGTCGACGGCGGCGTCATCATCGTTGTCGACGCCGTCGCTGCAGGCGGTGATCAGGGACTCTACGGTCACGCGTACGGTGGCCGCGGCGCTCGGACCAAAGAACCCCTGATCGTCCGCCTCGACCAGCACGTAGACGGTCTCTGCGCCGTCCGTCTCGACCTCGAAGTCGAGCACATCCCCGAAGATGGAGTTGTCGCACGCGACCTCGGTGGCGGGGTCGCTGCAGCCGGAGCGGACAGACGCGATCAGGTCGCCCTCGTCCGTCGGCGTCACGGAGATGCGAACGCGCGAGGCCTCGTCGACGGTCACCGCGACGACGCTCTCCTGGCCGATGCCGGCGCCGCACCCCGAGAAGGTGGCGCCTTCGCCAGCCCCCAACGTCACGGGCACCTCACCGCCGAGGGCGTCGAGGCTCGTGACGAGGAAGCCGGGGTCGCAGACCGGGCCCTCGAGGGGGCCACCTGCTGCGGCGCAGTCGGTGTCCGCGGGGTAGTCCGTCTGGCCGTCGCTGTCGTCGTCGAGGCCGTTGCCGCACGCCGGGTCGCCCTCGTCCGTCTCGTCGGCATCATCGAAGCCCACGCAGCCGCGGTCGAAGAGGTCGGTCTGACCATCGGCGTCGTTGTCGACCCCGTCGTCGCACGCTGGCGCAGGCGTCTCCTCGGCGGTGAGTCGAAATGCACCGGGACCGACCGCCGCGTTGCCCGTATCGACCACGACGAAATACAGCCCCGGCGTGGGGCGCTCAAGGCGAGCCGTGGTCCCGGGGCTGCCCATCGAGCCGCGGTTGCAGGCGACGTCCTGCGCGTCCTCGCAAGCCGTGCGGACATAGAGCACGGTCGGGGCTGTCGTCTCGGCGTGCAGCGTGCTGAAGGTCAGCGCGGCGACGCGCGCCTCGAGGCGGTACTGGAAGACGCGCTCGGGGCCGGAGCCGCCACCGCAGGTGCCGGTGAGCTGGGCGTCCGCCCCGACGAGCGTGCCGTCGTAGGCGCCCGAAGCGGCGAGGGCGGCGTTCAGGTCGAGGGCGTCGAGCGCCGGGCCGCACGCGCCGAACTCCGTGGCGTCGCCCGCAGCGGCGCAGCCCGGGTCGCCGGGAAAGTCCGTTTGGCCGTCGGCGTCGTCATCGGCGCCGTTCGAGCAGGCGAACGGCGGCGTCGGATCGGCCTCGTTCATGTCGCCGCGGCCCTGACAGCCGGGGTCCGCGGGGTAGTCGGTCTGACCGTCGGCGTCGTCGTCTTCGCCGTTCGCGCACGTGCCGACTTCGCCCTGAGCCTCGGAGTCCTCGGAGTCATCGCCCGCGGCGCGGCAGCCGGGGTCGAGTGGAAAGTCGACCTGCCCGTCGGCGTCGTCGTCGACCTCGTTCGTGCAGGCCGTCGGGGAGGTGTCTCCCCCTTCGGTCGGGTCCG
Source organism: Alphaproteobacteria bacterium (assembly GCA_040382435.1). GTDB lineage: Bacteria > Myxococcota_A > UBA796 > UBA796 > JBEIFN01. The sequence goes on along the minus strand of JBEIFN010000366.1, from coordinate 1,078 downwards.
ACTCGCTCGTGCAGTTCACGTCCGCGAGGTCCGGCGCGCCGTCGTCATCGTTGTCGAGGCCGTCTGCGCACTGCGGCGCGGTCGCGTCGGTCTCGTCGTTGTCCTCGGGGCCGACGCAGCCGGGGTCGGCCAGATCGACCAAACCGTCGTCGTCGTTGTCGGCGTCGTCGGCGCACGCGAACTGCGGGCCGGCATCCGGTGGCGAGGCGTCGGTCGATGCGTCGCCACCGCCCGCGGCGTCCTGCGGCGAGGCGTCGCCCGAGGCGTCCGCACCGCCCGCGGCATCGGGGACGGGGCCGACACCGCGGTCAGGCGCCTCGGCGTCTGCGTTGGATGTGCCGCCGCCAGAGCCGCCGCACGCGGCGACGCCCAGGGCGAGCAAGGTCGCAGCCAAGTGAAGTCTGTTCACGCGCTCCTCCTCTCAGGTCTCTGCAAGTCGTCGCGAGTTGTCCCCGACGCTCGTGGCGGGGGCAACGCGAATCGTCAGGCGCTCATTCTGCGCGGACGAGCGGCAGGTCGCCCTCGGTGCGCATCGTGCGCGGGCCGGTGCGGCGCAGGCGGAGCAGCACGGTGTCGTCCACCGTCACGACCACGGCGTCGTCGCCTGTGGTCTCGAACGAACAGGCGAGCGTGCGACCGTCAGAGAGGTGCACGCGCGTCGAGTCCAGACCGAGCCGCCACGGCCCCGCCTCGAGCGCGCCGCGGGCGAACGCCTGGGCCTCGGGCGTGAGCGCGGCGAAGTCCGTCTGAGCCTCAAGCGCGGCGAGGTCGACCTGCCAGTTACCGAGCCACCACGGGCCCGTGCGCGTCGGCTCGTCCGGGGTGACCTGGGGTCCGCAGGCCGCGAGCGCGAGCGTCATCGCAAGCGAGGCCCGCCTCATACGCTGATCGCGCCCTTGCGAAAGTCACTCCCGCCGATCTTCACGTTCACGAGCGCGGCCTTCTCCGCAGCGAACGCGCGCTCCAGCGCCGGCCCCAAGGCCTCGACGGTCTCTACGTACTCGCCGTGCCCGCCAAGGGCCTCCACGACCTTGTCGTAGCGCGTGTACTCAAGCCGCGTCGCCACGGCGCGCTGCTC
>JBEIFN010000365.1:0-3262 GCA_040382435.1 Alphaproteobacteria bacterium | reverse complement strand
GCCGGCGATGGGGGGCTGGCTCGGCAGGTCGAGCTGCCGCAGCGTGCGTGTCGCGGTGATGCCATCGATGTTGGGCATCTGAACGTCCATCAGGACGAGGTCGAACCGCTCGCGCTGGACCGCACGGATCGCGTCGGCGCCGTCGACGGCGATCACCGAGGTGCAGCCGAGGTGGGTGAGCAGTCGCTGCCCGATCGCCTGGTTGATCGGGTTGTCTTCGGCGAGCAGCACGTGGAGCGATCGGCCGGGAGAGGGGGAGGCCGACGCCACGACCATGGTGGGTGCGACGTCGCTGTCGGCGCGATCGACGAACACGTGCAACCGGAAGGTGGTGCCGTGGCCGACGCGGCTTTTGACGGAGATCGTGCCGCCGAGCGCTTGGACCAGGCGGTCGCAGATCGCGAGCCCGAGACCCGTTCCGCCGTAGCGGCGCGTCGTCGAGCTGTCGCCCTGGCTGAACGGGCGGAACAGGCCGGCGACGGCTTCGGGCGGGATGCCGATCCCGGTGTCCTCGACGATCAGATCGAGCCGTAGGCGATCCCCCGACGACGCGGCCGTCCAGCGTAGGTGGATCGCGCCTGCGTGCGTGAACTTGACGGCGTTGCTCATCAGGTTGCCGACGATCTGTCCGAGGCGATCGGGATCGGCGACGAGCTGCGCGGGCACGCTGTCATCGACCTCGACGTCCACCACGATGCCGCGCTCGGCCGCGGCCGCACGATGCAGCGCGACGACACCAGCGGTCTCCTCCCTCAGATCGATCACGCGGGGGTCGAACTCCAAGTGACCCGCCTCGATCTTCGAGAAGTCGAGGACGTCATTGAGCACCGTCAGCAGCAGGTCGCCGCTGCGTCGGATCAGCTGGACGTAGCCCCGGTCGACGGGCAGGAGCGGCGACTGGCGCAGGAGGTCGGCGGTTCCGAGGATCCCGTTGAGCGGCGTGCGGATCTCGTGGCTCATCACGGCGAGGAAGTCGGACTTGGCTTGGGTCGCGGCCTTGGCCTTCGCGAGCGCGATCGCGAGGTCGCCGGTGCGCTGGTGCACCTGCGCTTCGAGGCTGCCTGCGAGGGTCGTCAGCGCAGCCTCGGCCTCCTGAAGGCGGACGATGTCGCGCTCACGCTCGTCGAGCACCCGTCGGAGCTGTGCGGCCAGATCGGCGTTCTCACGTTCGCGCACCTCGAGGTCGCGGATGGCGCGACGTTGACGCTGAAGAAGGACAAACGCCAGGAAGAAGACGATCGCCGAGACGGTGACGAGGTTGATGACATGAAACACGACCCGCTGTTGCGGAGTCGGCGCGAAGGGAGCGGCTGCGGCGAGCCAGGGCTCGGCCACCCCGCTGACCACGGTGAACAGCGCGTAGAGCACCATCCACAGCCGGCTGCGCGATGCGTCCGAGAAGGTCAGCGACCCGACGAGCGCGATCATCGCCCACAGCATGACCGAGCCACTGGCTGCGTAGCCTCCTAGGGCGGCTTGGAAGCCAAACGGGAGCAGCAAGCTGAGCAGGACCTGCACGTTGCGGCCACGACCGACGTCGCGGGTACGGTGCATCGCCGACAGGTTGATCGCGGTGAGGAGGACGTAGCCGAACGGGACGACCGATGGCCCGGGGAGGCCGAAGAGCAACGAGAGCCCGCCCCACAGCAGGCCTCCGCCGCTCATCAGCACGGCGCCGTAGACGAGGACCTGTCGTCCCAAGCGCTCGTCGTTCGTCTCGATCGCGGGTTGGCCCGTGCGGCCGAGCGCTTCGACGACGGTTCGCCATGGCTGGTAGCCGGTTGCGCCTTGCATGCGCCGGACTACCGTAGGCCGGGCTGGCGGAGCATCGGCGCCTCGAGCGCGACGCGGAACGCGTTGTTCGTCACGGCGAACAGGACGTACTGGGCGACCAGACCGATCAGCTCCAGGACCGTCTCGGTCGGCAGGTGCGACGCGTGCTCGGCCCAAGCCGCGTCGCCGATCGTTCGGTGCTCGACGATCTCATCCGTCAGCGTCAACAGCGCGCGGTCGCGGGGCGCGAACGCGTCGAACGTGCCGGTGCGGCATGCGGCCAACTCGGTGTCGGTCACGCCGAACTCGCGGCCGACGGGGACATGGTGGCGCCAGACGTATTCGCTTTGGTACAACGCCCCCATGCGAAGGATGACCAGCTCCTGCTCGCGGACGGTGAGCGACATCACCTGCTTGGCCGTCACCCAGTAGTCGAGGAACGTGCCCAGCGTCGCGGGGGCGTGCATCAACGTGCCGAGGACGTTGACAGGGGCGTTCTCGCCCTTGAGGCCGGCGCCCGGGATGCGGGTGAGGGTGGCGAGCCATTCTGGCGCCATGCGGTCCACGGAGAGAGGGGCGATGCGTGGCTCGGTCATCGGGACTCCAAGTCGGTCAGTTCGGCAAGTGCGCGTGCGAGACGCCGAGGTCCGCTGCGCCAACGATAGCCGTCAGGGCCAGGCGCCCCGTGTAGCGCGGACGCGCCGTACCCGCCGTCGACGATCCGCGTGGCGACCTGATCGGCATCGAACGGCGTCGCGTTGACGTAGACGTTGCGGTGCCGCGCGGCGAGCCGTGCGGCCACGCCGGACGCATCGGGGCCGAAGGCGGCGGCATTGAGGCCGTAGCGACACGCGTCGACGGCGGTCCAGAGGGCGTCGTCTGCGGTGTACGCCATCACCGGAAACACCGGTCCGAACGTCTCGTCGGCCATGACCGACATCTCCGGGCGCACGCCGGTCAGCACGCTCGGGACCCAGCCGGGGCGTCCGCTGTAGGGGTCGGTCCACGGACGCCCGCCATCGACGAGACGCGCGCCGAGGTCGACGGCTTGCGCGATCTGCTGGCCGATCCGGTCGAAGGCCGCGCGTGACGACATCGGTCCGAGCACCGTCGTTGGGTCGCTCGGGTCTCCCGCGGGGAGCGTGCGCAGGCGAGCCACCAGCGCGTCTACGAAGGCGTCGTGGAGGTCGTCGGGGACGAAGAAGCGTTCAAAGGCCGAGCAGGACTGGCCGCCGTTGTGCAGCCCGCCACGGATGGCGGCGTCGACGGCCAGCGCGACGTTCGCGCCGGGTCGCACGATGAAGGGATCCGAGCCGGGGCCTTCGAAGAACAAGGCGACGCCGACGGCCTCAGCGCGGGCCGCGTACGGGGCGATCCAAGCGTCGTCGCCGTAGACCACCACCGCCGCGGTGCCCGGCTGGAGCGCATCGTCGAGGAAGGCGGCGCCCCGCGTGGTCGTGGGCGCGAACGTCACGCCGGGGAGGTGGCG
>JBEIFN010000364.1:0-3269 GCA_040382435.1 Alphaproteobacteria bacterium | reverse complement strand
GCACCGGCGGCGGTTGCACGCGGACGTATGCTAGGTCATCCCTTCCGGACCCACGAGGACCCCATGAAGATCGTCGAGAGCCGCACCTACGTCGGTCCCAACCTGTACGCGAACTTCAAGGTCATCCGACTCACGCTCGACCTTCAGTCGTGCGAGGCGTGGCCCTCGGCGCGCATCCCGGGCCTGGTCGACGGCCTGCTCGCCGCGCTGCCCAGCCTCGCCGAACACGGCTGCTCATACCGCGAGCCGGGGGGCTTCGTCCGTCGTCTCCGCGAGGACGATGGCACGTGGCTCGGCCACGTCCTCGAACACGTCGCGCTCGAGATTCAGGCGCAGTGCGGCGCACAGGTCACCTTCGGAAAGACCCGCGGCGCCGGGCCCGAGGGCGTCTACCACGTGGTCTTCGAGTACGAGGACGCATGGACCGGCGAACACGCCGGCCAGCTCGCGCTCCGACTCCTCCACCATCTGCTCCCCGACGACCTCCTCGACGGTGCCGAGCGCGAAGCGGACTTCGTGTTCCAGGAGGAGCTGGAGGCGATGATCCGTCGCTCTCAGCGCCGCGCGCTCGGTCCGTCGACCCTGAGCCTCGTCCGCGCCGCCGAGGCCCGCGACATCCCCTGGATCCGGCTCAACGAGCACAGCCTCGTGCAGTTCGGACACGGTCGTCATCAACGCCGGATCCAAGCGACCGTCACCAGCGAGACCCGTCACATCGCGGTCGACCTTGCCTCCGACAAGGAGCTGACCAACCAGATCCTCGGCGACATCGGGCTGCCCGTGCCCAAGCAGATGCAGACCTACGCGATCGCGGAGGCCACCCGAGCCGCCCGGCGCATCGGCTTCCCGGTGGTGGTCAAGCCCCTCGACGCCAACCATGGCCGCGGCGTGAGCATCGGGCTCAAGACCGAGGAAGAGGTCGAGACGGCGTTCACCAAGGCGCGCGAGCACAGCCGGTGCGTCCTCGTCGAGTCCTATCTGCCAGGTTTTGACCATCGAATCTTGGTAATCAACGGCGAAGTGATCGCCGTCGCCAAGCGCGTCCCCGGTCACGTCATCGGCAACGGCACCTCCACCGTCGCCGCCCTCGTCGACGCGGTCAACGCCGACCCGCGACGCGGGGTCGGTCACGAGAAGGTCCTGACGCGCATCGAGCTGGACCACCAGGCGATGCGCCTGCTCGAAAAGGCCGGCTACGACGCGACGACGGTCCTCCCCGAAGGCGAAGTGTTCTACCTTCGTTCGACCGCGAACCTCAGCACCGGCGGTACGGCGATCGACGTCACCGACGTCTGCCACCCCGACAACCGCGAGATGGCGATTCGCGCCACGCGCGCGATCGGCCTTGACGTCTGCGGTGTCGACTTCCTGACGCCGGACATCAGCCGCTCCTACAAGGACGTCGGCGGCGGGATCTGCGAGGTCAACGCCGCGCCTGGGTTCCGGATGCACGTCGCTCCCAGTGAGGGTACGCCGCGCGACGCTGCCGGCGCCGTCCTCGACATGCTGTTTCCGCCGAGCTCTCCGAGCCGCATCCCGATCGCGGCGATCACCGGGACCAACGGAAAGACCACCACCACGCGCATGCTGGCGCACATCCACAAGATGGCGGGTGGGACAGTGGGCATGACGACGACCGACGGCATCTACATCGACGGCCGTCGCACGGTCGAGGGCGACATGACGGGGCCGACGTCCGCACGCATGGTGCTCCGGGACCCCACGGTCAGCGTCGCCGTGCTGGAGACAGCGCGTGGCGGCCTGCTCCGCGCAGGCATGGGCTACGCCTGGCCGGATGTCGCCTGCTGCCTGAACGTTGCGGCCGACCACCTCGGGCTCGGCGGGATCGACACCCTCGACCAGCTCGCGGAGGTCAAGTCGATCCCGATCCAAGTCGCTCGTGGTTGCGTCGTCCTCAACGCGGATGATCCCCGCTGTCTCGCGATGGCGGCGAACACCGTCGCAAAGGCGATCTGCTACGTCACGATGAACCCGAACCATGCGCTGGTCCGCGAGCACATCCGCGCCGGCGGCCGCGCGGTCGCGCTCGAGGCTGGCGTCAACGGGCAGATGATCACGCTCTACGAGCGCGGGCACCACCTCCCGCTGCTCTGGACGCACCTCATCCCCGCGACCCTCGAAGGCCGGGCGATGCACAACGTCCAAAACGCGATGTTCGCGGCCGCCATGGCGCACGCCATGGGGGTCAAAATCGACGACATCCGCACCGGGCTTCGCACGTTTGACGCCTCGTTCTTTCAGACGCCCGGACGGATGAACATCTTCGACGAGCTCGGGTTCAAGGTGATCCTCGACTACGGACACAACCCCGCTGCCATCGACGCCCTGTGCAGCTTCATCGACCAGCTCGCCCCGACCTTGAAGCCTGGGGCCAAGAAGCGCGTCGTGCTCGCGTGTCCCGGCGACAGGCGCGATGAGGACATCGCCGCGATCGCGCAACGCGCCGCGCGTTCGTTCGACCACTTCATCTGCAAGCGAGACGACAACCCCCGCGGACGCGGCCACGACGAAGTCCCACAGCGGATGCGCGCCGACCTGCGCGCCGCAGGCGTCGACGATGCTGCCATCGAGGTCATCCCGCTGGAGCCCGACGCCGTGCAGGCCGCGCTACAGGCGAGCCAGCCTGGCGACCTCCTGTTGGTGTTCGGCGACCAGATCGCACGCACGTGGAAGCAGATCATCTACTTCGGCGGACGACGCGCCGAGCCCGCCCCCACACCGCTGCGCGAGGAGGAAGCGTCCGAAGACGCACCGCCCACCCTGCTGGCCGGCGTGTCGCGCGACGAGCGTGGCGTGTTCCTCGTCGCCGACGAGGGCGGAGACTGACCTCGCATGCACACCGACGGCAGCCGGCGCATCACGGGCCCGCACCCGTGGCTCGCCAAGCACGGCGCGGCGATCGAGCTGGACGGTGCCCCCGTCGAGGCCGTCGAGGCGTGGGTGTCGCGACTCGCCTCGTGGGCCGATGAACTCAGCTGGATCGCGCCCCCCTTCGTGCGGCGTCGCGGTGAACACACGACGCTGGCGATTCAAGCCCCCATCGACCAGCTCGACACCGCAGCGTGCTTGCTCGACCACGTCATCCTCGGCGACCCTAGCGCGGACACTGTGCGCGCCACGGCCGCGAGCGAAGCCTCCGCGCGCCTGCGGGCGGCGTGGCAGGCCGCCCAAGGCCCCGTGTTCCTCGACGACGAGGGGTTGACCGTCGGCGTCGGCCGCGGCGCACGCACGTGGCCCCTCGACGCGCT
>JBEIFN010000363.1:0-3280 GCA_040382435.1 Alphaproteobacteria bacterium | reverse complement strand
TGTACTACGCGGGCATCGCCTCGCTCCAAGCCGGTAAGGTCGACGCCGGAAAGGCCCACCTGCAGCGCGCGCTGCCGATCCTGTCAGCAGCCGGCGACGCGCGCAAGCTGCTCTCCTCCCTCGACAACCTCGGCCGGATCAGCGCCCATGGCGGCAACAAGGTCGACGCCAAGGGCTGGTACGAGAAGGCGATCGAGGTCGCCAACCAAGCGGGCCTGAAGGACGAGCGGCGCGACCTGCAGAAGCGCCTCGACGGCCTCGGGGTCTGACGCGGTCCGGCGTCAGAAGCCGACGACGAACAGCAAAAACAAGCGCGCGACCCCGTCAAGGGTCGCGCGTGGTCCCAAGCACCGCAGGCGGCGTCAGTTACCGACCGCGTCCGCGCCCGCTTCCATGACGGCCATCGTGCCCGCGCCGTCCATGTCGTCGAGCGACTCGATCATCATGTTCTCGTCGAGCACGATCAGGTACGGGTAGAACTGCACGCCAGCGTACTCGGTCAGGCTGTACACGTCGTCGGCGACGACCGGAACGTTCGTCTCCTTGTACTGCGTCGACCACTCCCGCAGGTCCTTGCCGCGCGCCGGGTTGTAGTCGTCGTTCTCCGGCATCACGGTGATCCACACCAGCGAGCCGTCGTGCACCGCCTGGCGGGCATCCCCGAAGTACTGGTCGTAGTAGTCGTCCGAAGCCTCGCTCGACATGTAGTCGGCGAGCGCGTTGCACGGCGGGCACCACTCGGCCGAGACGTCGATGACGATCTTGCGGCCGCCGTGAGCGAAGTCGTACAGGTCGACCATGTCGCCGTGCTGGTCGAGCAACGAGAAGCGCTTGAACAGCTTGCCGACCGCCGCAGCGCTGCCCGGACGACCGCTGTCGGCGATCGCCTGCTTGTCGGCCTCAGGCAAGACGGGCCAGCCGCCGATGTAGGGGCGACTCGTCGCATCGTTCGGGTTGAACCCGGCGTCAAGCTCTTCCTTGTCGGCAAAACCGTCGAGATCGGAGTCCGCGGCGATCGCGTTCGTGCCGAGGTCGATCTCCTCGGGATCCGTCAGGCCGTCCCCGTCGGTATCGGCCGAGTTGGGATCCGTGTTGATCGCGAGCTCGTCCTTGTCGGTCAGCCCGTCACCGTCGGTGTCCTTGCCACAAGCTGCCAGCAGCGCCAACGCCGCCACCCACATCGTGCTCCGCATACGCCCTCCGCTTGAACGTTGCGACATCGTACCGCATCTGCAGCACACCCGCGCAACGATCCTCAAAAAGCGACGCAGCCAACGAACGCAGCGGCGTCAGCCGCCAACAACGAGCCGCACCGCGCGCGACTTTCCGACGCGCAGCACCACTCCCGCTCCGAGCGCTTCCGCGCTCAGCGTCGCGTTGGGATCGGTCACGCGCCGATCGTCCAGCCGCACACCGCCCCCTTGGATCGTGCGCCGTGCCGCGCTCCGCGAGTCCTCGATCTTGGCCTCGGCGATCAACGCCGCGAGCAGCCACGGCGAGCCCGCCGGATCGAGGGTGAGCGTCGGAAGCGCCGACGACGCCGTCGCGCTCGTCATCGCCGCCGCAGCGTCGCGCGCGCGGTCGGCCGCGTCCGCGCCGTGCAGCAACGCCGTGACCTCCCACGCCAGCCGTGCCTTGGTCTCCCGCACGCCAGCCCCCGTCCGCGACGCGTAGGTCTCGATCTCGTCGAGCGCAAGGAACGTGTACAGCCGCAAGAAGCGGACGGCGTCGCGATCATCGACGTTGAGCCAGTACTGGTAGAAGTCGAACGGCGCGAAGCGCTCCGCCGACAGCCACACCGCGCCCCCGTGGGTCTTGCCCATCTTCTCGCCGGTGGCCGTCGTCAGCAGCGGGAGGGTGAGCGCCCACGCCGGAGCCTCTGCCTTGCGGCGGATGAGATCCACACCCGCCAAGATGTTGCCCCACTGGTCGTCGCCGCCGATCTGCAGCTCGCAGCCGTACTCGCGGTGCAGGACGAGAAAATCGTAGGCTTGGAGCAGCTGGTAGTTGAACTCGATGAAGCTCAGTCCCCGCTCCAAACGCTGACGGTAGCCCTCCGCCGCGAGCATCCGATTCACCGAGAACGCACTGCCGATCTCACGGAGGAACGCGATGTAGTTGAGGGGCATCAGCCAGTCGGCGTTGTTGACGAGCGTACCGCGTTGCGGGTCGGTGACGTCGAGGACGCGCCCGAGCTGTGCGCGCTGGCAGGCGATGTTGTGGGCGATCGCCGCCTCATCGAGCAACCTTCGCGCTTCGGTCTTCCCGGAGGGGTCGCCCACCATGCCGGTGCCGCCCCCCACGACGACGATCGCGCGGTGGCCGGCGCGCTGCAGGTGCGCCATCATCATCATCGGCAGCAGGTTACCGACGTGCAGGCTATCCGCTGTCGGATCAAAACCAGCGTAGAACGTGATGGGGCCGGCGTCCATCCGGGCGCGTAGGCCCTCAGGATCCACCACCTGCTTCACAAAACCCCGGGCCTCGAGCTCGTCGAGGACGTGCATTGCGCCTCCAGCCCGGGCCTCGTACAATCCCCGTCCCCACGCCGCAAGCAGGCCCATGCACGACGACGACGACACGCCCGACGCTGCGCTTCCCGACGCCGAACCACGGGCGCGGGATGTGGTGCGTGCGAAAGAGACGCTCCCACGGGACGTCGCGGGTGCGCGCGTCGTCGGTGCCGTACTCCGGCGCGAACAACGGCGACCTGCGGGCAACAGCGCGCGGACGTGGAACCGCGTCGCTGGGGAGGACCCGTTCGTCATCGCACAACTTGAAGGTGACGTCGTTCGGGCCACGACCTACGTCGATGGCCGTTTCGTCCGCATCGACCAGCAGGCCAAGGAAGCGGCCCGCCAACGGCAGGGTGGCGTCCCGACACCTCCGTCCTCCTGGAGCAGCAGCAGCAGCGCCGAGGCCGCCATCCCCGCAGCCTTCCGCAACATCCCCGTCGCGAGCCGCGCCGAGGGGGAACGCGCACCCAACCAAGGCGAATCCCTCATCCCCGCCGGATTCCGAGACTTGCCGATCGCCAAGCCCAAGGAACACGCCCCCTCCGCAGCGGAGGTCGCGGCGAAGCGACGCGCGGCCGAGGCCTCGCAAGGCGGTCCAGCAACACCCGTGCCCACGACGGCGACCACGTCCGCTCCCCCACCCTCGGCCACACGGCCCGCGCACTCGTCGAGCGGTCGTGCCATGTTGACGCCGCGCGCCCGCACGCCGATCGGCCCGACCGTGCGCCCAACCCCACCCCAGCCCGCAGCGGTGCCCCCGCCGA
>JBEIFN010000362.1:0-3280 GCA_040382435.1 Alphaproteobacteria bacterium | reverse complement strand
GGGGAGGGCCCTTCGCCACAGCGCGCGGTCGGTGGGGGGACGGTCTGGGGTCATGGGCACGCCGCCTCCCCTTGCGCTGCGGCGGCGTCCGCGAACGGACCCGGACGGCGCAACAGCGCCTCTGGCGGTCCTTGGTCGATGACGCGTCCCCCGTCGAGCACGACGACATGGTCGAGGTGTCGGAGCGCCCGTACGCGGTGGGCGGCGATGACCAAGGTGCGGGACCGCTGCGCTCGTTGGGTCTCGAGGCGGGCGAGGAGCTGGGTCTCGGTGTCGTGGTCGACGGCCGAGAGGGGATCGTCGAGCAGGCAGACGACGTGCGGGCGGACGAGCCCCCGCGCCAGCGCGACCCGCTGCCGCTGGCCGCCGGACAGGCGCACGCCGGACTCGCCAATCTTGGTGCGGGCGCCGTCGGGGAGCTGCGCCAAGTCCACGGTGAGGCAGCCGAGCGCAATGGCGTCCTCGAGGACGCCGTCGTCGCCGCCGGTGAGTGCGTCTTGCAACGGCTCGGAGAACAGCGTTGGACGTTGCGGGACGAACGTCGTGGACGCGCGCCATGCCTGCAGATCGATTCGGTCCAGGGAGACGCCGTCGACCAGCACCTCGCCCTCGGTGGCTTGGAGGGTGCGGGCCAAGACCTGCAGGAGCGTGGACTTGCCGCTGCCCATCGCGCCGAAGATCCCGACGCTGGCGCCAGCAGGGACGCGCAGCGTGACGTCATCGAGCGCTGGCCGCGCGCCACCACGCCATACGGTGACCCGTTCGAAGGCAAGCTCCGGCGCGGTCGTGGGGGCTGGCCGTGGGTCGGGCAGGTCGGTTCGCACGACGGGCGCATCCAAGATCGCCGCGACCCGTCCCCACGAAACCGCGCCCTGCTGCAAGATACTGAGGAGAAACGTCGACATGCGAAGCGGTCCAACCAGCATCTGCGCGAGGCTGCCGAGCGCGACCAACTCGCCGAGGCTCAGACGGCCTTCGACCACGGCCGGGCCTCCGACCGCGAGCAGCAACCCGAGGTTCGCCGTGGCGGACAGCGACAACGTCGGTGCCAGGACCGCGCGGATCCGTGCGCGTGCGAGCGAGGTTTCGACCATCGCCTCGTTTTGGGCGCGAAGACGGCGAAGCGCCACCTCCTCGGCCACCAGCCCGCGCAGCGTCGGCAGGCCTCTCAGGGCTGCCAGCGTGTCGCGCGAGAGCGCGCTCGCTTGCTCGCTCATCTGCTGGATCAGCGTGAACAGCTGGCGCACGCTTCGCTGGACCCACCCCGCGGCCAGCGCGGACGGCAGCAACATCAGCCCGCCGAGCCACGGGTCGATGTGGGTCATCCGCTCGCCGACGAACGTGAGCGCCACCACTGCGTTGGCGACGGTCAGCGTGCCAAAGCCTGCGTAGGCCCTGAGATGGTTCACGTCGTGGTTGGCTCGGGCGAGGAGGTCGGCGGAGCTGTACGTTGCGTGGAACGGCTCCGTCTGGCGGAGCGCGGCGTGAAATACGTCTGCCTTGAGGGCGGCCTCGATCTTGCGGCCAGGGGTGAAGAAGGCGACGCGAGACAGCGTCCGTAGGGCGATGACGGCGAGCGCCATCGCTGCGATGGCAGCCGCTTGGTGACGGACCTGGTCGGCGTCGTCGAGCGCGTCGAGTCCCGCGGCGACCTGCATCGGGATCGCGACGGACAGCGCTTGGGTGGCGGTCAACGCGAGGAAGCCCACGCCGTACCAGCCAGCCCAGGGGAGCAAATAGCGTCGGTGAAAGTCGCGCAAGGAGGACGACACGTAGGAGCCTCCCCGCGTGGCGTCGGGCTGGGTCAACGACGCGTCGGCGGTCGTTGTCGGCCGCCCTCGGGACGCGCCCGGAGCGTCGACGTCAGTAGCCGTCGGTGGCGCGCCAAGCCGTCGCGTTGGCGAACACGAGGCAGAGCGTACCGATGCCGATCAGCGGAATGCTGACGTTGGAGTCGGGCAACAACGAGATGTTGTCGAGGGCGGAGAAGCCGATCGTCGTCAGGTTGCTGTTGAAATCGCCGCCCGTCCACCCGAACGAGCCGTACAGGAAGATGATGCCAGTGCCCAGGCACAGCCCTCCGATGATGAGGAGGAGCAGGTGCATCCAGTGGGACTCGTTCTTGCTGTCGGCCATCGGTGCCTCCACGTCGGGCGGTTCGTAACCTGCGCAGCCACCGCCGTCAGCCTCGACGCAGCCCTGCGCGGCAGGGGACACTGGGTCTGGGCTTCGGTGGAAGATTTTTTGACATCTAGGCACGCGGAGGTTCCGTCGGGCTGCGCTTCGTGGTACGCTGGGGACGAAGTGTTCAGGGGGGCCTGATGATGAACTGGAAGGCTTGGTCGTGTGTGGTGGTGCTCGCGCTCGCGAGCTGCAAGTCGAGTGGTGATGTCGACGTCGACAAGAGCGACACCGACACCGACACCAACGAGACCATCGACACCGATGACCCGACGGATACGCCGACGGACACCCCGACGGATACGCCGACGGACACCCCGACGGATACGCCGACGGATACGCCGACGGACACGCCTGTCGACACTCCGGTCGATACGCCCGTCGACACCCCGGTCGATACGCCCGTCGACACCCCGGTCGATACGCCCGTCGACACCCCGGTCGACACCGGCGACACCGACACCACGGGCGACACCGACACCACGGGCGACACCGACACCACGGGTGACACGCCGGTCGACCCTGGCACGCTGGATACGGGATGCGTGGGCGCGGCGCTCGACACCGACCCGTTCAACGACTGCATCCTCGACACGTTCGTGCCGGTCGAGACGGCCGCTCCCGACACCTTCGACACCGGCGCGTGCTCGCTCGCCGCGGGTTGCGACTCCGACACGTACTGATCGAACGAGCGTGGCGACGGAGGTGCCTCCTCCCTGAGGAGGGGCGTTGCGTCGACGGGTCGCTCACGAGGCTGTCAGCGCTTGCTGGCAGCCTCTGTGGTTTTTGTCTCCCGCGATCGGCGGCGGTGGGGCCCTTGCCGCGGCCGGATCGGTGTGCAGGGGAGAAGTCTGCAAAGTGTGACGTCGGGGTCGGCGTCGTTGTCCGCGTGGGTGGTTGCGTTGCTAGGTCAAAGCTTGTTTCGCGACGATTCGGTGACGCGCAGGCGAACCGCCGCGCTCGCTGGCGGTTGCGCGGTCGCCTGCAACCCTATGCGACGTTCGATCCGTCGGATGCACCGCAGCCCTAGTGGGTGGGGCGCGCTGCACCCCCTAGATTTAGGGGGTTCAAGGCGTGCCGTGCAGGATCTTGACGCAGC
>JBEIFN010000361.1:0-3291 GCA_040382435.1 Alphaproteobacteria bacterium | reverse complement strand
GGGCGGCCTCACCGAGACCGACGGCGCGTGTGGTTGGACGAACCAGGTCTCACGCGTCCTCGACGACCCACGTGCGGCGGCGCTCGCCGACGACTTCTTGGTCGGCTGGCTGGGCGTCGATCAGCTCGATGCCGAAGACCTCCCGCCCGGCGCACCGGAAGCCGCCTTGGACGCGCTCCGTGGCCACGCCCTCGCCGCACTCCGCGCCAGCCTCGCCGGCGACGCGCCCGCCACCGACCTGCTCACGGTCGCCCTTCCGCCGCTCGAGCCCGACATCGCCACGTGGCTGGGCGACGCCTCGACGCGTACCGGCTGGCTCACCACGCCCGGCCTCCTCGCCTCGCTCGCCGAGCCGTGGCGGTCATCGCCCGTGCGTCGGGGCGTCTACGTCCTCGACCGCCTTCGCTGCGACGCGCCGCCGGCCCCACCGAGCGACGTCCCCAGCTTGGCCGCAGGCCCTGGCGATGACGCCGCCGACGTCCTCGACGCCTTGGCCCAGCATCGGGCAGACCCCGCGTGCGCCACCTGCCACGACGCCATCGACCCGATCGGCCTCGCGCTCGAGGCCTGGGGTCCGGGCGGGGTTGCGCGACCGACGTCGCCCTCGACGAGCCAAGCGCTCGACGGCACGCCGCTGCCCGACGCCGCCGCGCTCGCGAGATGGCTCGCCGCCTCGGACGACGTCGACCGCTGCTTTACCGCACGCTTCGCTGGCTACGCGCTCGGCCGCGAGGTCCGGCTGGAGGACGCCGCGCTCGACGCATGGGCGCCCGACACCCTCGGCGCGTCGTGGCGCGACCGCATCGCGCGCGTGCTGGCCAGCCGCGCGTTCCTCTCGTGGGCGTCCGCCGACGAGGTGGCGCCATGAAGTCGCTGAACCGACGGGCCGTCCTTCGCGGGCTCGGTGCCGCGATCGCACTGCCGCTGCTCGACGCCATGCTGCCCTCCGGTCCAAGGCGGGCCCGCGCGACAGGAACGACCCCGACGCCCCGGTTGGTCGTCACCTACTTCCCGAACGGGACCCCGCCCGACGCGTGGCGCGCCGACACGTCGACGGGGCTGTGGGTGCCACAGCGCGCGACGGGCGCGCTTGGCCCTGTCCAAGCCGACGTCGCTTGGCTCGGAGGTGCCGACAACGCCACCGTGGACGGCATCCACGCGGAGCGACTTCGGAGCCTCCTAAGCGAGGTCGGCGGGACCCTCCCGGGGGCGGCGACGTTCGGTCGGTCCTTTGACCATCTGGCCGCCGACGCGCTCGCGGGGGACGCCGCGTTCCCCCACCTCGCGATCGGGAGCGAGGCCGTCACCTCGTGCAGTGGGCCGAGCCACTGCGACTGGTTGGGCGCCGCGTCGTGGGCTGGCCCGAGCCAGCCGCTGACGCCCGACGTCGTGCCCGCCTCCGTCTTTACCCGCCTGTTCACGGCCGGCGGCGAACTGTCCGCCGATGCTTGGGCGGAGCAGCAACGACGAGGTCACAGCGTCCTCGACGCCGTCCTGGCCGACGCCGCCGCGCTTTCGGCCGAGCTGTCGGCCTCCGACCGTCGACGCGTCGACGAGCACCTCACGGCGCTCCGAGAGGTGGAGCGCCGCCTCGACCTGCCCCGCGTCTCAGCCCAAGCCTGCGGCGCCCTCGAGCCCACGACCCCAACGAACGCCGACAGCCACGTGCGGACGATGTACGAGCTCACAAGGCTCGCGTTGGCCTGCGACCGAACGCGCGTCGTCTCCTACATGATGGGCGCCGGCGAGAGTTACCGCGGGCTGTCGTTCCTCGGCCACGCCATCGCACACCACAGCGCGAGCCACACCGACGCCGCCGCCCACGAAGCCGCCATCACCTGGGGCGTGGACCGGTTCGCCACCTTCCTCGCCGACCTCGGCGCAACCACGCAGGCCGACGGCAGCCGCCTACTCGACGACACCGTCTGCGTGTTCGTGTCCGACATCAGCGACGGGCTCACGCACCGCCCCGACAACGTGCCCCTGCTGCTCGCGGGCGGAGGTCGCGTCGCACGCCTCCCGCTCGGCGGTGCAACCACCCTCACGACAGGCACGCCCCTCGCGGCGGTGTGGCTCGCGCTCCTTCAAGCGTTGGGCCACCCCGCGACGCGCTTTGGCGACCTCGGCACGCAGCCCGCCGGTGACTGGCGACGCTGATCAGCGCTGGCGCGTCTGCCATTCGCGCAGAGAGCGCCCGTGGGTCGAGCCGTCGTCATCGAGCCAAGCGACGTCGTCGCTATCGCCCCACAGATAGGTCGCGTACGCGCCCGGCTCGACGAAGGTACTGCCCGACTTGTAGTCGATTAGGCGGGTGACCCCCATCTCGTAGCGACCCTCGCTCCGCAAGAAGGTGCGCGGACCGGTGAAGCGGATCGGGCCGACGACCTGCTCCGCCGCGCCACACTGGCTGTACGGCTCGCCGTAGTGGGTGCCACCGCAGCGATGCGTGAACGAGGTGGCGCCGTTGGTGACGTCCGCGACGATCCCGCTGTCGAGCATCCACCAAGCGCCCACGATCACATCGACGGCGTCGAGGAGCTGGCTCTGGTCCGTCCACACCGCGCGGGGATTCAGCGCACGCGCGCTCGCGATGCCGTAGTACTGCTGCGGGTTCGCGCAGGAAGCGAACGTGGCGCCGTCGCCGCAACCGGGCCACCCGCGCAGCCCCGGAACGTCGGCCGGGTTCCACTGAACGGGATCCATGCGATGCAGCACCGTCTCGATGACGCCCATGGCTTCGAGCTGGCCGAACCGGCTATCGAGGACGCGCATCGCGCCCACCTCGCCGAGGACGAGCCGAACCGCCACGGCCCAGTCGGGCAGCGACGCGAGCCCTGAAGTCGACACCGGACGAAGCACATCGTCGAGGTCATACAGGACGTCCTCGCCGAGGTTGCGACCCGAGAACGGCGCGGTGTCGACCCACACCTGGCGCGGATGCTTCCCTTGTCCGTCGAGCACGCCCGGGAGCGCCCAGACCTTGCGGCCATCGTCGCCCGTGGTGCGCACGGGCGCTTGCGCGGGGGTCGCGTCCGCCATGGATCCAACGGTCGCGGCGATCACGCCAGCGACTGCGAAGGTCTGGATCCAACGAAACGCACCCACCGGAAGGCCTCCTGACTGCGAGCCCTCGCGTTCTAGCAAGGTTCGTCCGTCGGGCCAACCCAAGGGCCCCGGAGGTGGGCGCTACCAAGCCCCGTCAGCCTCTCTCGGCGACCGCCCCCAACTCCGCGACATCCCCCGATCCACGGTAACGATCGCTGGATCCGGGCCGCGCCGGATCCGTCACGC
>JBEIFN010000360.1:0-3299 GCA_040382435.1 Alphaproteobacteria bacterium | reverse complement strand
TTGCCGAGGCCCTCACCCTTGCTCGCGCCGCGGACCAAACCCGCGATGTCGACGAGCTCGACGACGGCCGGGATGATCTTTTGCGTCTTGATCATCGCCTGCAAGCGCCCGAGCCGCGCGTCGGGAACGCTGACGATGCCGACGTTCGGCTCGATCGTGCAGAACGGGTAGTTCGCCGCCTCGGCGCCCGCCGCGGTGAGCGCGTTGAACAGGGTGGACTTGCCGACGTTGGGCAGACCGACGATGCCAGCTTGCAGGGCCATGGTGCGACTCCAAGGCCCGCCGTCTATGGCGGCAGCGGCGTGCATGCACGCGTCTGCGGGATACCCCTGCAGCGCCCGTGGGGGAACTGTGTCGCTCTACGCCTTCTTGCCGTTGTTGTTCGGCTACCTCGCCGTCGAAGGCTGGCTCGCGTCGCGTCGCAACGCGGCCGAGGGAGAGTCGGGTCCGCTCGCGTCGCTGTGGGCGGTGCGCGCTGTTTCGGTGGCGTTGTTCGCCATCAGTTGGCAGTTCGCGTGGCCGCTGCACCCGTTCTGATGCGGCGGGTGCGCGCGCGCAGGGGCGGCTGTTCCGTCCGGCCTCATGGCCCGTCGCGGTTGGGCACCGTCGCGAGTGGCTGGTCGCACGCGCGGATCAGCCCTTCGGGGTTTCCGAGGCCGTTGCCGTCGGTGTCGAGGTACCAAGCGGTCGCGTCCGAGGACGACGGGTCGTCCGCGAGGCCGTCGCAGTCGTCGTCGATGCCGTTGCAGACCTCCGTCGCCGCGGGCGACACGTTCTCGTCGCCGTCGTCGCAGTCGCTTTCGCCGGCGAACCCGTCGCCGTCGGCATCCGCGCACCCCGCCAGCAGCCAAGCAGCCGCGAACCCCACCCACGCCCGACGTCGCAGCATCGCGCCTCCCGCGAGCGCATGGCGCGCCCCTCTCGTGGCTAACCTCGTGCTCGCGTTGGTGGCTTGCAACGGGGGCGAGGCCGGCAACCGCTCCACGCCACCGACCGCGTCGCGTCCGGGCGGCCTGGTGGCGCCCACGGTTCCTGAAGGCAGCGCCAACTTGCCGTTTCTTCAGCCTCCGTTCGCCGGGTCGTTCCCGATCGACAACCCGTTCGACCACACGCCGTCGGTCCGGCCGGTCGGCGAGGGTGAGGTGCTCGCGTTCGACGGTCAGCCGCGCCTCGGTACCCGCAACCACCGCGGGCTGGACTGGCCGCTCCCCGTGGGGACCGAGGTCCTCGCGCCGGCCGAGGGCGTGGTCCGTCTGGCCGGCGTGCAGCCGCCGTTCGCGTGCGGGCCGCTCGGACGCGTCGTCGAGGATCAAGTCGCGGTGGTGATCACGCACACCCGCCCCGACGGGTCGGTCTGGGAGACGGCGTTGCACCACCTCTCCGACGTCATGGTTGCGCCGGGAGCCACTGTCTCTGCCGGGCAGGTGGTCGGACACTCGGGCGCGTCGGGTTGTGCGACGGGTCCGCACCTGCACTTCGACGTGTTTGCCGTCGACGGTGAGGTACGGCGTCCCGTCGACCCGTTCGGATGGGCAGGTCGCGGCGACGACCCGTGGGGGGGCGCCGAGGGCGGTCGTCCCTCCGTGTGGCTGTGGCAGCGCGCACCGGACTGGTTCCGCGAGCGTGTCCTCGCCCCGCCAGCGGGGCTTGCGGTCCACGTCGCGCGGGTTCGCACCGAGGGATGGCGCGACGAGGCCTTCCCCGGGCAAGAGCTGGTCGAGCTGTTCGTCTCCCCGGACGCGTCGGTGGCGGGCTGGGAGCTCGACGTCCTCGGCGGCGGACGGTTGATCCTGCCCGACGGTCTGCGCGCTTCGGACGAGGGCCGCGTGCGGATCGCGGGCGCGGGGCTCGCCGACCTGGGCTTCCCCGACAGCGGCGGCGTCCTTCGGCTGCTGGATCCGACCGGTCAGGTCGTTCAAGAGATCGCTTGGGGCCTCGGCGGCCGTAAGCGTCAAGCGGGGGGCGTGCTCGGCGCCTGTCCGCGACCGGATCTCGGCTGCGTCCCGCTGCCCGCATCGGGTGCTGTGGTCGACGTGGCTTGGTCGCCGCAGGGGACGCGGCTCGCCGCCCGTGTGGGTCTTGATCGTGACGCGTCGCTTTGGTTGGTCGACCCGGCTGCCGGGAGCCTTCAGCCTGTAAGATTCGATGCGTTTGACGAGGCTCACAGCCCGTCCAACCCCGCCTGGGTCAGCGAGGATGTCCTGCTCTGCAACGCCATCACGCCCGACGGGCCCCGCGTCGCTACGGTGGTCGCCGGGCTCGCCGCAGGGCCAGCGTTCCCCATGTCGACCGTTTCGGGCACGCTCAAGCTTCGTGGCGTCGTACCGGGGGCGGCGGTGCTGCTCCGCTCGGTGGGCGGGGTGGAGGATCTGGCGGCGTGGCGTCTCGGTGAGCCAGATTTAACCACGCTCACAGCCGATCGCCGCTCCGAGTCCGGCGGCGCGCTCAGCGACGATGGCGGCTCGGTCGTGTTTGCGCGTTCCGGCGAGGTCTACGCCGTGGAGGCGGTGGCGGACGCGCTCCCCGTCCCACGGACCCTGCGGACCGGTGTGCCCGAGGGGATCGTGCCTTGGGCGTTCGGCGACCGCATCGTCTGGATGGAGGGCGACGCGCTCGTCGTCTCTGCGGCGGACGGCACGCGGGAGCCGGTGGGGGCTTGGACGGCGGCGGGCGTTGCGCCGGGCGTCGGGGTCTGGTTGGCGGACGCTGAAGGCGGCGTGTCGCTGTGGACACCATCGGGTCTTCGCGCTGTCGACGCCACACCGCGACCGGGGACACGTGCGATCGCAGCAGTCCGAACGGGCACGGGCTGGCGGCTCGCGCGGGCTGCGCCGCTGGCGTCGGGTGGCGATGCGGCGCTTTTTGTCGATACGGTCGAAGCTCCCTAATCGGCGGTGGCGTGCAGCCGCGTCTGCCACGTAAGGTAGTCGTCGATGGCGAACGCCGGTCCCTCCCGTCCGACGCCGGAGCCTCGGTTGCCGCCGTAGGGCCAAGCGTCGACGCGTCGTGAAGTGGCGTCTTGGAAGACGACGCCACCGACGTCGAGCCGGTCGGCGATCACCTCCAGCGACTCCGGGTCGGGTCCAAACAAAGAGGCTTGTAAACCCCACCGAGACGCATCGACGCGTCGGAACGCCTGCTCGGGGTCGGCGTAGCCGTGCACGGCGACCACCGGGCCGAACACCTCCTCGTCGCCGAGGCGGACGTCCCACGGCGGGTCGACGAGAACCTGTGGAGGCAGGCGGACGCCGTCGCCGTCGTGGCCCAAAACCCTCCGTCCACCACCGGCGATCGCCTCC
>JBEIFN010000359.1:0-3315 GCA_040382435.1 Alphaproteobacteria bacterium | reverse complement strand
TTGGTGATGGACGAACAGGCTCACGGCCGCGCCGACGAGGAAGGGTGCGAGCACGAGCACGGCCAGCGGCCCGGCGGCGGGGAGGATCCACATGTAGTCCCACGCACGTTCCCGGAGCACTTGCTGTTGGCGCTGCAGGGCACGCGCGGCTGCGACGGCGAGCGCGAGGCCGCCGAGCACGCCGGCGACCTTCCACGGCCCGGCGTCGGAGGGCGGCGGGGCGGGGCGCGAGAGGACGCGGAACCAACGCGCGGCGGCTTCGGCGGCCTCCTCCGGCGTGGCGCTGCCGCGGAGCGTCGCTCGGATCGCGCGCGCTTGGGCCTCGAACCATGTGCCCAGATCGGGATGGGAGGGCATCGGAACGGCGCGCTCGGCCTGGGCGGCGAGCGCTTGCTGAAGCGGCTCGGTGAGCGGCTGGCTGCGCAGGGTGACGGCCTGTTTGCCGACGCGGGCCCGGATCTCGGAGCCTTCGGGTCCGGCCAGATACGTCGCGAGCGCGGTGGCTGGTTCCAGCTGCGTCGAGGTGGCAGAGACGAAGGCCGCATCGACCGTCAGCCACGGGCTGGCGTCTGTGCCGTCCTCCAGCGCGGGGAGCGGTGCAGCGGCGATCGGCCGGGTCCGGTCGGCGACGAACCAGGGGCCGGAGACCACGAAGGTTGCGTTACCCTCGTCGTACAGCCGTCCGATCAGCTCGGCCGTGGCTTGGCTGGGGGCGATGCGGGCGTCGACCGCGAGGTGCCGCAGCTTACGCAGCCCCTCCGCCAACGGTGCGGGGTCGACGGGGTCGCCGCCGCCGCCGAGTGGGACGCCGCCCGACCCGAGGAACCAGGGCGCGAAGTAGTACGGCTCCGACGCCTGCCACGCCAAACCCCAACGTCCGTCTACCGTTTCGGCGGCTGCGACGGTCTCGAGCTCGCGCCATGTCGTCGGCGGGGACGCGACCCGGCTCGGGTCGTAGAGCAGCAGGATCGACTTGGTGGCGAGTGGCGCGCCGTACAGGACGCCGCCCGCCGTGAGCGCGGTGATGGCGGCGGGGCGGTGGTCGGCTTGGGGGGCGGGCACCGCTGCTGGGATGCCCATCGCGAGCCACTTGCCGAGGTTGTCGTGGCCGGCGAGGAACACGTCGGGCCCGTTGCCTCGCGGGATGGCCGTCTCGATCTTGTTTGCGAAGGCCCCAAACGGCACCGGGACGAGGGTGGTCTGGTGGCCCGTCGCCGCGTCGAAGGCGGCCGTCGCCTCGGTCAGCGCTTGCTCCTCGGCTCCCCGCCACGTGTGCCACACCACCAGCGGTGCGGCTTGGGCGAGCTGGACGCACACCAAGGCGGCGAGCGCGCCGGCGCGGCAGGCGACGCGCCTCACAGACGCTTTCCTTGGCCGTCGAAGATGTGCAGGGTCCTCGGACGGACGGCGACGGCATCGCCAGGTTTCATGTCAACAGGCTCGGGCAGTAGCCACTGCATGGCGTGCTCGCCGATCCGGAGGTGGACGATGGCCTCGTGGCCGAGCGGCTCGATCAGATCGACGACGGCGGGCCAGCCTTGGGGGTCGAGGACGAGGTCGGTGGGGCGGATGCCGATCTGAAACAGCGAGGGAACGTCGACGTCGACGGGCAAGGACGTCCCGCTGAGGACGGTCTGTCCGCCCACCGTGGTCGCCGGCAGGACGTTCATCGGTGGCGTGCCGAGGAACCGCGCGACGAACAGGTTGGCCGGCGCCTCGTACAGGTCGCGCGGCGTGGCGACCTGCTGGATTTGGCCTTGGTGCAGGACCACGATGCGGTCGGCGAGCGTGAGCGCCTCGACGGGGTCGTGCGTGACGTGGATGAACGTCGCGCCGAGCTGCCGGTGCAGGCGCTTGAGCTCCGCGCGGACGTGCGCGCGCAGGGCGGGGTCGAGGTTGCTCAGCGGCTCGTCGAGGAGCAGGATGCTCGGGTTGCGTGCGAGCGCGCGACCCATCGCGACGCGTTGCCGTTGGCCGCCGGAGAGCTCGGCCGGCAGCCGTGCCAACAAGGGCCCGAGCTCGAGCATGGTGGCGACGCGGTCGACGGCGGCGCGGATCTCAGCGGCCGGAGCGCCCCGCAGCGTGAGCGCGAAACCGAGGTTCTGCTCGACGGTCATGTGGGGATACAGGGCGTAGGACTGGAACACCATCGCGACGTCGCGGTCCTTGGGGGCCACGTCGTTCATGCGGCGCGCGTCGAAGTGCAGGTCGCCCGCGGTCACCGCCTCTAGACCGGCGATGCAACGCAGCAGCGTGCTCTTTCCGCAACCCGAGGGCCCCACGAGCACCACGTACTCGCCGGGCTCGATCGTGAGGTCGACGCCTTGGAGAACGGCGACGTCCCCGTACGACTTGGCGAGGTGTCGGGCCTGAATGCGCGGCATGGCGTCCCCGGCTCGGCGTGAGGCCACGCCGTTGGGACTCGTAGCGCGCCGTGCAAGCCGCGGCGAACCCGGGCTCAGCCGTTCAGCCGCTCGCGGAGGAAGGCGCGGAGGGGTCCCGCGAGGCGCGGGTCGGCGAGCGCGTGATCGATCACGGCTTCGAGGTAGCCTTGCGGCGTTCCGGTGTCCCAGCGCGGCGCGTCGAGGACGGTGGCGACGAGCTCTCCGCGCGCCGCGAGCCGTTCCATCGCGGGCATCGGGATGTACTCGCCGCCCGCATGGTCGCCGTGGCAAGCTTCGAGCGCGTCGAACATCGCCGGCGTGTACAGGAAGCGGCCGGCGCTGACGAGGTGCGACGGCTCGGTCCCCGGCGCCGGCTTCTCGACGACGCGGCGGACGCGCCACGGGGCCTCACCCGGCTCGACGTCGAGCACGCCGTAGGCGCTGACATCGCGGCCCGAGAGGTCGAGCGCACCGAGCACCGACGCGCCCGTCGCGCGCCAGGCCGCGACGAGCTGCGCGGAGGCGTTGGGCGCGCCGAACAGGTCGTCGGGGAAGGCGACGAGGGCAGGTCGGTCACCGACATAGCGTCGCGCCAACCTCAGCGCGTCACCCGTGCCGGTCATGCGGGGCTGGCGGACGAACTGAACCTCGAGGTCGCGGGGCGCGATCGCCGCCAACTTGGCTGCAGCGCCCTCTGCCGAGAAGACAGCCTCCAACTCAGGGTCTCGGTCAAACCAGTCCTCGAGGGGCCGCTTGCGGCGGCTGGTGACGACGAGCAGGCGCCGCACACCGGCCCCGACCAGCTCCTCGACGACGAGATCGAGCGCGGGGCGTGCGACGATCGGCAGCAGCTCCTTGGGCACGACCCGGGTGATCGGCAGAAACCGAGTGCCGTAGCCCGCGGCGAGGACGATGGCGGTGTCGAGCATGG
>JBEIFN010000358.1:0-3330 GCA_040382435.1 Alphaproteobacteria bacterium | reverse complement strand
GTCGGTGCTCGCCGCCGACGCACCGTCGCCGGTGCTGCAGTACGGTCACGGGTTCCTCGGCAGCCGCGACGAGGCGAACAACGGGTGGCTTCGCGAGATGGCGCAACGCCACCAGTTCGTGATCCTCGCCGCCGACATGCAAGGGATGTCATCGCCCAACGCGTTGCAGTGGGGCTTTCTGCTCACCCAAGACGCGGGCCGGATGGTCGAGCTCGCGGAGGAGCCGATGCAGGGCTTGGCGAACCACTGGGCGCTGCAGCGGCTGATGAAGGGGCGGTTTCAGGACGAGACCCACCCTGCGTTGCAGCGGGAGGGCGGTGGTTTCGTCGTCGATCCCGGCCAGATCTGGTACCACGGAAACTCTCAAGGCGGCACGATGGGCAACCTCGTCGTGGTCGGCTCGCAGGACGTCCCGCGTGGCGCGCTCGGCGTCCCGGGTTGCTGCTTCCCCTTCCTGCTTCATCGAAGCAGCGTGTTCGACACCTGGGCCACCGCGCTCGGTGGCGTGTACGAAGAAGCCGACGCGATCCCGATGATCCTCGCGTTGCTCGGGACCGGCTGGGACCGTTTGGAAGGCCTGACGTGGGCCGGCGCTTGGTCGACGCCGCTGCCGAACACGCCCGCGCACCAGGCGCTGTTGCACGTCGGCCTAGAGGACGCACAGGTCCAGAACGAGGCGAGCTGGGTGCTCGCGCGCGCGTTGGGTGCGGTGCAGCCGCAGGCCCAGATCCGTCCTGTGCAAGGCGTGGCGTCGCAGACTTACCGGATCGTCGCGACGGCCGTGGTGGTGAACTGGGACTTCGGTGTGGCCCCCGACGCGACGCCGCTCGATCCCCCCGTGCCCGCGACCGACACGCACAGCGGCCCGCGCCGGCAGTCGGAGGCGCAGGATCAGGTCGTGCACTTCCTTCGCACCGGCGAGGTCATCGACACGTGCGGGCCGTCGGGCTGCCTGTTCCCCTCGGGGGGCTGACGGGCGACGGGGCGTCGGTCAGGGAGCTCGGAAGGTCGCTTCGATGCGGGCGCTCCACCCCTCGGCGTTGCGTGTCCGAGCGTGGACGGTGACCGGCGCCTGCAACACGAGCGCGCCCGTGCTCCGCAAGGCGTTGGGCGAAGGCTCGTCGTCGGCGCCGCGCGGGTCGGTGCCATCGAGCGTGTACCAGACGTCGCCCTCGCCCTGTAGCGAGACGCGTGCGTCGGCGGCGAGGGGCCCCCCGAACGGGGCCAGCAGCGGCGCTGGCGTGGTCGGGTACAGGCCCTTCGCGACGAAGTCGGCGACCGCGACGTCGACGCGCCGCGGCAGCACGGTGTCGCGGACGCGCGCGTGCTCGGGGAGCCAGTTCGCCTCGTAGGTGTACAGGCCGGCCCCGACCGTCGCGCGGTCATCGCGCCAGTGATCTCCCCAGCGTGCGGACTCGCCGACGAGGGTGGGGTAGGCCAGCGGCGCGAGGCCCGACCAGGTCTGCACCAAGGTGCCGCTCGAAAGCGCGCCGTCGTGGTACAGCAGCGCCTCGACGCGGTCGCCGAACCGACGGTTGAAGTCGGCGTTCGCACGAAGGGCTTGGAAGATCTCGCCCGGGCCGTTCGGGGCGTCGACGTCGGTGTAGACGCCGGTGGTGCTCGGCAGCGTCAGCTCGCCGTCCCAGAGGAAGAACCGCCACTTGGCCCCGTCTGCGCGCAGGCGTCCAGCCCACCAGTTCTTGTCGGGCCAGTCCGCGTTGCCGAGTGTCAAGTTGACCAGCATGTAGGCGATGAAGTCGTCGACATCGAGCATCTCCTCGACCGCGGCGAAGTTCGCCGGGTCGGAGAGGTCGCGGCGGACGCGAACGAGCAGCTCGTCCCACGCGACGAGGTCGCCGCCGTTGAGGAAGCCGGCGTTGATCGAGTCGTAGTCGTCCTCGCTGCCACCGAGGTAGTCGGCTTGGAACGCCTCATCGGGGCGCTCTTCCAGCTGGTAGACGCCCCAGTACAGCCCGTTGAGGAACAGGTGGACGAGCCGGACGTGGGGCGCCAACGTCCCCGATGCGCGCCCGAGGTCCATCGTGTAGCGTTCGTGGAGGTACTGCGCGCGTTGACGGCCTGTTTCCTCGTAGTGGACCCACGTGCGGTTGTAACCGGCGCGCAGGACGAGGGTGTCGAAGGTCTCGATGGCGCTGTCGGGGAACAACGGGCTTTCGAGCCTGCTGGTGCCGTAGTCGGACCGGAACGCGACGCGGAACGACTTCTTCGGGGAGCGATCCGGGCGACGTCCGGCCCCGCCTTGGATGCGCAGCCCGCACCTTACGGTGGTGTCGAGGCCGTCGCCGAACACCTCGAAGCTCGCCTCACGCTCCCACGCGACGCCCTGCTCGGTGGGGTTCTCGTGGATGCCGTTGGGGCCGAAGAGCGCGTCGGGGTCGAGCGTGACGCTGAGGATCGGTGCGTCGCGGAACAGGGTCGCTGCGGCATCGGTCCAAGCCGAGGAAGCGGTCACGTCGGGGTCGAGGCCGTAGTCGGCGACATACGGCCCGGTCTCGTCAGCCGTCCACCATGCGGTGGGGTAGGTCGGCGGCGCCTGCTGGGCCGGGAGCGTTGCTGGGAGGACGTAGGTTCGGGTCTGCGGCCGGCCGACCGCGGCGCCGTTGGCCATGCGGACGGCGCGCACGGCCACGGTGTGATCGATCGAGATCGGGCCGGTGTAGGCGAGGGCGTTCGGGCCCGTGGGGTCGGCGCCGTCGAGCGTGTAGCGGATCTCGGTGCCATCGACCGGTGTCAACGTCAGCGCGAACGGGGCGTCGTACACGCCGTGGGGATGGTCGAACAAGGCCGGGGCGTCACCGATGGCCTCGAACGGTGGCTCGGACCACGGCAAGGTCGGCGTGTCGGGGGTGTCGTTCGGACCGCCGGGCGCAGGCGCGCAGGCGAGCAACGCGATCGGGAGCCAGGAGCGCGCGCGCATGTCATGCCTCGGGTCGCTCGCGAGTATATCCTGCGCTGGGGGCAGGGATGCGCGGGGCTTGGTCGGCAGCGTTGGGGATGGCGTGCGCCGCAGGAGTCGACGTCGACGTCGTGGACACGTCGGCGCCGTTCGACACGTCGGCGCCACCCGCGGCGATCACGACCAACGAGGTGATGGCCGACAACGTCGGCGCGCTCATGGTCGGCGCTGGGTTTCCGGACTGGGTGGAGCTGTACAACGCCTCGGCGCAGCCCGTGTTCCTCGGCGGCTTCGCGCTCGCCGACGCGGACGACCCCGCCGAAGCGGTCGAGCTAGGCGCCGTGACGGTGCCTGCCTACGGCTTCGTGCTGGTGTACGCGGACGGTGGTTCGTCGGGTGCGACGCCCTCGGTG
>JBEIFN010000357.1:0-3350 GCA_040382435.1 Alphaproteobacteria bacterium | reverse complement strand
GCTGCCGTAGGCGAGCCCATACAGGACGCCGTCGCTGCCTTGGTGAAGCGAGACGATGGGCGCGGTCGCGAGCGAGGCCGACGCGAACGTCCCCTCGCCGTCCCAAGTCCGGAGGACGCCGTCGACGTACTGGAGCGTGCGGACCGTCCCGTCTTGGCAACCGACGTAGACGAGGACGCCATCGCCGCCAGGTTCGAGCTCCAGCTCGGTGGACCGCGCGACGCACGGCGACTTGTCTTGGGACAACCAGGTCTCGGTATCAATGACCCCCACCCGACCGTCGGCCGTGACGGCGACGACGAGCGAGCCATCGGGAAGCGCCGCGAGCCGCTTGACGATGCCATCACCGACCGACCACGTCGCCATGACGCGGTTCGGGACGTCCGCGCGCGCCGAAAGGCCGAGGACGACGGACAGCAGCGGGAGGGCAGCAAGCATCCCCCGGCTCCTTGCAACCTTCGCGCCAGCGTCAGTCTTCGGCATCATCGTCCTCCGGCGTCCCCGGGAGCAGCGCCCGCCCCGCACCGACCGCGGCGACGGCGGCCAGATGGGTATTATCGGCGACCAGCCAGGCCAACGCGCCATCGCCGGCGACGCTCGCGCGAAGCCGACCGACGTGAACCTCGGCCGACCCATCGACGCGGCGGGGCCGCGGCAGCTTGCGCGCACCCTCGGCGACCGCCAGCCCGGCGGCCTTCCACGTCGCGTCGACGCGTTCGACGTCCCAGCCGCGCGGCAGCTCCAGCCACAGCGTCGCCGCAATGCCCTGAAATAGCGGGGCGCCCACCAGAGTGACGTCGCAGCGCACGCCGCACAGACGCGCGATCTCGGCCATCGCGAGCGCTTCGGACGACGTCCAGCCCGTACCACCGACGGCTCCGACGGCGGGGATGAGGTCGAACGCCAACCCCTGTTCAAAAACCTTGCGCGGGGGCGTGCCCGCGTTGAACAGCGCGACCACTCCCTTGCTCAGCTCCTCGATGCCCTCGCGCCCCCACGCGGAGGCAGAGACGAGGACGTCGGCGCGCGCGGTGCCCTTCCAGCCCGCTGCGAGCAGCGGCGCCAACGCGCTCGCGATCAGCGTGGCGGCGGCCCCCGGCACCGCGAGCACCTCACGGGGACGCGGCGCATCGAGCGCGTCGGCGTTGACCCACGGCACGACGAGCGGCACGGCGAGATCCTCGCGCTGGCTGCCGGAGAGATCGACCACCGGCACCTCGGCGGCCACGGCGCGCGCGACGAGATCGCGGCCCACCGCCTCCGGGGTCGCGACGATCAGCAGGTCCATCGCGGCGACGTCGGCGTGCCGCGCGTCATCGACCGCGACCTGCGCGTCGCCCCACGACACGAACGGCACGTGCGTGCCGGGGCTGGCGAGGGGCACCACCGTCGACGGCCTCCAAGGGGCGGCGTCGAGCACCGCGAGGACCTTACCACCCAGCGCGCCCGTCGCGCCCGCAACCCCGACCACCCATGCCATGCAACCCCCTCAGGTCCCCGGACGCTTGGCGTCAGGCGGACGTACGTAGCGCGGTGTCCACGTCGGGACCGCCTCGATCGGCCGCGCTTGGGCGCGACCGAGCCCGATCAACGCGCGCAGCGCCGGATCACTCGGGTCGTCGACCAACCGGCCCCCCGCCGCGACCACCGCAGCCTCGAACGCGAACGCGCCCTCGCCAGCGACGGCAAAACCGTTGGCCCCAAGGCGTGGCGCGGCGGCGAGCACCGCCTCGATCGGCAGGTCGAGGTCGTCGGCGCACACGGTCCCGTCGGCATCTTCCCACCGCGCGTAGGCGTTGCCCTTGCGGGCGTCGAGGAGCGTCAGGAGGGGGCCACGGGCACCGAGCGCGCGTGCCCGCGCCGCGCGTGAGGCGAGGCTCCCGACCTCGGCCGTCGCGACGCCCAGCCCCATCGCGTACCCGAGCGCCGCAGCCATCCCGACGCGCAGGCCGGTGAACGTTCCCGGCCCAGCGGCCACCACGACGCCCTCGATGTCTGCTCGAGCCGCGCCCAGCTCCGCGAGGCACGCCTCGATCCAAGGCACCAAGACCCGCTCAGCCCCTGCCGCGACACGCGCGACGCGCTCTGCGTGGCGACCTCGCCAACCCACCGCCACGCCGATCACCGGCGCGGAGGTGTCGATGCCGATCCAGGCCGTCATCCTGCAACCCAGTCCAGCACGTCGCCCGCCGTGACGAGCACCATCAACCCGAGCAGAAACAACACGCTCGCCAGCTGGATCGTCTCACGCCAGCGCAGCGGAAGCGGCCGTCCGCGCACCGCTTCGAGGAGGAAGAACAGGATCTGTCCGCCGTCGAGCACCGGCACCGGGAGCAGGTTGACCAAGCCAACGCTGAGGCTGACCATGCCAATGGTGGCGACGAAGGCTTGCCAACCCTCCTCGGCGGCGTCGCCCGCAACGCGGACCATGTCGACGGGACCGCCCATGCCCTTCTGTACATCGGTTGCGCCCGTGATCACGTCGTAGAGCCCGAACAGTGTCCGCTCCCCGAGCCACCAGGTCGTCTCCCAAGCGATCGCCAACGCGTCCCCGAGCGGCTCGCTGCGCACAACGGTGTCGGCGTAGCCGGCAAAGCTGCCGTGGCCGCCGACGCCGAGAACAGGGCGCGGGGCTGCATCCTCGGAGAACCGGTGCAGGACAGGCGTGATCGTCACCCGCACGACCTCGCCCGCCCGGACGAGATCGAGCGCGAGCGGCCGAATGCCCGCCGCGTCATCGGACGAGGTGACCTGACCGACGAACAGCGGGAACGTCTGGAACGCAACCCCATCGAGCGCGAGCAGGCGGTCACCGACCTGCACGCCGGCCACAGCGCCGGGGAAGCCCTCGCTCACCGAGGCGACGAAGGCCTGCAAGGGCACCATCCCAAACGCGTCTCGCCACGGTCCGTCTGCCGCCACCCAAGCGGCGTCGGCCTCGACCACGACCGAGAAGGCCTCGCCGTCGTCGTGGTGTCCGTCGAGGCGATGGCGAGCCCCTGCGACGGCGCGGCGCATCGCGGCGAAGTCCTCAACGGGCGCGCCGTCCACGGCCTCGATCGTGTCGCCGGTGCGCAGCCCCGCGCGCGCGGCCGGAGAAG
Source organism: Alphaproteobacteria bacterium (assembly GCA_040382435.1). Lineage (GTDB taxonomy): Bacteria > Myxococcota_A > UBA796 > UBA796 > JBEIFN01. The sequence goes on along the minus strand of JBEIFN010000357.1, from coordinate 249 downwards.
CGGGATCGTCCACGCCCACGGCAGCGGGCCACCGTCCGATCTCAAGGCCAAATGCGTACAGATCGGGCTGCCCGTCCGACCCCGCCACGAGCGTCGACGGATCGACCGTGACCTCGCGCTCGCCCGCCGCGCCTTGAACCGTCAACGTCATCGGTCCCGACGCTTCGGGGTCCAGCGCAGCCTCCAAATCCCGCCACGCCGCGATGGCGCGGCCGTCGACGGCAATGACGCGGTCGCCGGGCACAAGGC
>JBEIFN010000356.1:0-3352 GCA_040382435.1 Alphaproteobacteria bacterium | reverse complement strand
GCGCACGCACGCCATCGGGCGCCCGCGCGCAACCGCTTCTACGTCGACGCCGATCACCCGGCCGAGGGTGGCGTGATGGTGTTCCCGGATCGGATCTGGTGGCGCAAGGTCGACGCGTGCCGCTTCTGCGTCGAGGACCTCAGGTGCGACGGCGTCGCCCACCCGGCGTTCGAGGCCAACGACGCCCCGCCGATGCGGCCGATGACGGCGTCGGCGCGCGCAGGATCCGACGGCTGAAAAATCCAACGACGCCGCTTGCAGAATGCGCTGCAATCGGTTCTGACGCGTTGGATTCGGTCGGAGGTCGCGCTTGGTCACGCCGGTGCTGGTGCCGCAAGGGGCGCAGAGCTTCTCCGAGGCCGTTGAGCCTGTGTTTCCGCGCGGTCCGTGGACTGTCCGCACCGAGGTCTTCGACGGTCCCCTCGATCTGTTGCTCTACTTGGTGCGCCGCGACGGCATCGATCTTCGGCGGATCCGGGTGGCGGCGGTCTGCGACGCCTACCTTGCGTTCCTCGACCAAGTCCGGGCGCTGCATCTCTCGCTCGCGGCGGACTACCTCGCGATGGCCGCGACGCTCGTGCACCTCAAGAGCCTCGAGCTGTTGCCGCGCCCGCCGGCCATCCTTGCGGAGCAAGAGGTGGATCCGCGCGAGGAGCTTGCGCGGCGTCTCGAAGCGTACGCCTCGTACAAGGCCGCCGCGGAGGCGCTCGACGACCGGCCGCGGCTCGACCGCGACACGTTTGCGCGCGCGCCGGCCGATGTCGGCGAGCTCGACCAGCCCTTGGTCCCCGGGGTCGATGCGTTTGCGCTGCTCGATCGCTACTACAAGCTGTTGACCCGCCCGGCGCCAGCGGCGGTGACACACACGATCCATCGCCCCGAAGTCGATCTCGGCGCGTGCGCGCGCTTCGTCCTGACGGGGCTCGGCGGTGTCGGTGGCACCACGGGCCTGTCGGGGCTTTTGCGACGGTTCCGCCAACGGTCCGAGCGCGTCGTCGCGTTCCTCGCCATCCTCGAGATGACGCGTCTCGGGTGGATCGAGCTGTCGCAGTCTGGGCATTTGGTCGATGTGCAGATGACGAGCAGGGTCGCGCAAGACCACCCGCTCGACGCGCTGCGCGGTGAGGCGTTTGGGTTCTCGGCCGACGCGGAGGCCGGGTGAGCGGCGAAGTCGTGGCTTTTCCGGGTCTCGTTGCGCCGGTGCGCGCCGAGCCGATCGCGCCCGACGTCCTGCTCGCGATGCTCGAAGCCTTGTTGTTCGCGGCGGGCGAGCCGGTCACCGTCCTCGATCTGGCCGAAGCGATCGGCGCCGTCGACGTCGCGGAGGTTTTGGCTGCGCTCGAACAGCTCGAGGAACAGCGTCTTCACGCCGGCGTTCGGCTCGTGCGCGTGGCGGGCGGTTGGCAGCTTCGGACGGATCCGGCATTCGCCGATGAGGTCGCGCGACTCCGGGGCGGCCGGCCGCAGAAGATGAGCGCGGCAGCGTTGGAGACCTTGGCCGTCGTCGCGTACCGCCAGCCGTGTACACGTCAGGAGGTCGATGATCTTCGGGGCGTGAGCGCTGGCGGCGTGATCAAGACGCTGCTCGACAAGGGTTATCTCCGGGTCGTCGGTCGGCGCGAGGAACCTGGACGCCCGTTGGAGTATGGCACCACGCCGCTTTTCCTCGAGATGTTCCAGCTCGACAGCCTCGCCAGCCTTCCGACGCTTCAAGAGCGCGAGGAGCTCGCGGCGACCGATCCGAGCGAGGGCGGTGCGGGTAGCACGCTCGAAGTGCCGATCGCCGTGCCCGATGTCGACGCGTCGAGCCCCTTGCCGGTGGATGGGACTGTCGAACCCGGTTAGTCGGCTGTCCCCGCCGCTGCGGGGAGCGCGCATGGCTGCGCGTCGAGCCCGCCGGGAGGCGGTCCGAGGTCAACGTGGACGACATCTTTGATCCCGCCGACGAAGGTGGGGGTATCCGCATCGCCAAGCTGATGGCGCGTCGTGGGTTGTGCAGCCGCCGCGAGGCCGAGCAGTGGATCGCTGACGGGCGCGTCTCGGTCGACGGCGTCGTGCTCACCGAGTCCTGCGCGGTGGATCCGGAACGTCAGGTGGTCAAGGTCGACGGCCGCAGGCTCCCCGACGAGCCGAAGCATGTCTACTACCTGCTGTACAAGCCGCGTGGCTACATCACCGGGCGCGACGATCCCGAGGGTCGTCCGAGCGTCTTCGACCTGCTCGGCGAGCTGCCGGGGCGCGTCGAGCCCGTCGGTCGGCTCGACTTTGACACCGAGGGCGCGCTGCTGCTCACCAACGACGGAGATCTGGCGCACAAGCTCACGCACCCCAGCACGCGCGTGCCGAAGCGCTACCTCGTCAAGATCTGGCGCCGGCCGGCGCCCGAACAGCTGCAGATGATCGAAGAAGGGAAGATCTTCCTCGACGACGGTCGTGTGCAGCCCGCGAAGGTGCGCGTCGTCGAGGCCACCGACGCCGAGAACTGCTGGGTCGAGATCACGGTCACCGAAGGCCGCAACCGGCTGATCCGGCGCCTGTTCGCGCAGCTCAAGCACCCCGTCTCCAAGCTGCGTCGCGTCAGCTTCGCCACCGTCTCGCTCCGCGAGATGGAGCGCGGCCAGTACCGCGCCCTGACGGCCGAAGAGGTCCGTCGACTTCGGGATCTGGCCGAAGGCGTCAAGCCCGAGCGCGCGGGGCGTGTCGTGTACAAGGCCGGCTTCGCCAAGCCCAAGCCCAAGAAGCGTCGCCTCGGACAGAAGGCGGCAGCCAAGGCGGCTGGCGGTCGGTCGGGGCCGCCCCGCAGTCGCTGATCCACGCGCTGCGCCTTGACGTTCGGTCGTGGTGCGTTAGAGGGCGGGTACCACCGCGGGGTGGAGCAGTCAGGTAGCTCGTCGGGCTCATAACCCGAAGGCCGTAGGTTCAAATCCTGCCCCCGCAATCTCAAAGCCCGTCGCACCGCAAGGTCCGGCGGGCTTTTCGCTTGGCGGGGCGGGGCTGGACTCGCGGGGGCGAGAGCTCGTTTACGATGCGAGCTGTGCTGCGTGGGCTTCGCTAAGCAGGCGCCGGGCGATCGCGAGCAGCGTCACGTCGGCGTGTGCGTGGCCGATCATCTGCACCCCGATCGGCAGCCCGTGCACGACGCCCCACGGGATGCTGATCGCGGGTTGTCCGGTGAGGTTGGCGAGCGCGGTGAACGCGCCGAGCGGGCTGACGGCGTGGAACTGTTCACGAGGATCGAGGTGTTGGAACGCCCCGACCTTGGGCGCGAGCGTCGCGAGGGTCGGCGTCAGCATCACGTCGAGGCCGGCCATCGCGTCCGCGCCTGCGGCGAGGAACTTGCCGAGGAGCCGGT
>JBEIFN010000355.1:0-3354 GCA_040382435.1 Alphaproteobacteria bacterium | reverse complement strand
GGATCCGAGGCCTGGTGGTGCGTCTGGTCGGTGCGCTCGCCGACGCGGTCGCCGCGGATGGGCAGGTCGTGGCGGGTGCCGGCTGTCGCAACGCGGTCCTGCTCGCGCGCGCGGAGCGGAATGGTTGGACGGGGTTGGACGCGCTCGCGGGCATCCCCGGGACGGTGGGCGGTGCGGTGCGGATGAACGCGGGGAGCTTGCTCGGCGAGACCGGCGACACCCTCGTCGAGGTCACGGTGATGCAGGCCGACGGCACCCTGACCACGCTCCCGAAGGCGGCGTTGGCGCTCGGGTACCGCCATTGTTCGCTGCCCGCGGGCGCGACGGTGGTTCAAGCGCGCTTCGCGCAGACGTCGGAAGATCCTGCGGCCGTCACGGCGCGTCTTCGCACCTTCCTCGACCGGCGCAAGGCCACGCAGCCGCTCGATCTGCCGAGCTGCGGATCGACGTTCCGGAATCCGCCTGGGGACGCGGCGGGACGTCTCATCGAAGCGGCGGGGCTCAAGGGCTTTCGTGTCGGTGGCGCCGAGGTCTCGCACAAACACGCCAACTTCATCGTCAACCACGGCGGTGCGACAGCGAGCGACATCGACGCGGTCATCCGTCACGTCCAACACGTCGTGGAGACGGTCTCGGGGGTGGCGTTGGTGCCTGAGGTCGAACGGGTCGGCGACTGGTCGTCCGCGTCGACCTAGGGGATGGCGGTGTCGTGGGCGTGGTCGGCGTCGGCCCCGCCGAGTGTACGCGGCGTGAAGTCACGCACTTCGATGACGCCGCGACCTTGCTCGATCACGTGCATCGCCCCGAGGCGAACGCCGCTCACGGTCTCCTCGTCGCCGCCGGGCCATTGGATCCGGACGTCGCGGATTTCGGTCGACTCGCCGAGGCCTTGTTCCAGCGCGACGCTGTTGTTGCCGAAGGATCCCGTGGCCCCCACCCATTGGTAGTACGTGCGGACGTCGGTCTCGATCGCGACGCGCGCGCCGACGCCGTTTCGGTTGCTCGTCACGCCGCGGAGGCGGATCACCAAGCGCGCTGCGTCGTCGTTGGGGTTGAGGAACATCGGGTCGGGGAAGCCATCACCGCGGAAGGCGCCGCCGATGCTTGGAAACAGCTCTTCATCGCCGTCGCCGTCGACGTCGCCGAACGTCACGCCGTGCCCCTTCTGCAAGTGGCCGAGCTTGGTCGCGCTCGTGACGTCGGCGTAGGTGCGCCCGCCCTGATTCAGGTACGCGATGTTCGGCTCGAGGGCGTCGTAGTCCGGCCCACCCGTTCCGAGGTAGATGTCGGGCCAGCCGTCGTTGTTGAGGTCGCCGAAGCTCGCGCCCATGGTGGCGTGCGGCTCGTCGAGGCCGAAGGCTTCGCGCGCGTCCGAGAGGACGCCGCCTTGGTTTCGTAGGATCGTCGCGGTGTCCTCGTTCCACGGGCGGCCGAGGATCCACAGCGCGTAGGCGCCGTTGGAACGCCCGTAGTCGTCTTCCAACACGCCTTTGGCACCGAAGGAGGCCGCGTAACCGGCGCCGAAGATGTCGAGGTCACCGTCCTGATCCGGGTCGAACATCCACGCGGCGAACCCGTGGATGGGGCGCGTCGGGATGTCGGCCTCGACGAAGTTGGAACCGCGGTTGAGGTAGAGGCGGTTCGAGCCGTCGAAGGTGCTGACGTAGATGTCGGGGAGCCCGTCGCTGTCGACGTCCCCGACCGCAGCACCCTTGACGAAGGCGCTCGCGCTGAGTCCCAGCTCGACGGCGAAGTCGACGAACGTCCCGTCGCCTTGGTTGAGGTACAGGCTCGACTGCGCCGTGATCCCCGACGCCTCGCGTCCGACCACCAGGTCGAGGTGCCCGTCGACGTTGATGTCGGACCACAGCACCACCTGCGAGGGACCGGTGGTTTCACGCAGTCCAGCCTCTCGGCTGACTTCGGTGAACTGACCGCGTCCGTCGTTGCGGTAGAGCAGCACGGGGACCATGCCGACCTGTGAATACCAGGCGGCGCGCGGCATCGCGAGGTCCATGTCGCCGTCGGCGTCGTAGTCGGCGACACCGAAGTTGAGGACCGCGCCCGCTTCGTCGAGACCCGTGGCGTGGCTCGCGTCGCAGAAGGTGCCGTCGGCGGCCTGCAGCCACAGCATGGGGGTCTTTCTTGGATCGAAGTTAGAGATCAGCAGGTCGGGGTAGCCGTTGCCGTCGAAGTCCTCGACCGAGGTGCTCCCCGAGATGTCGGGCTCGTGCAGGCCGATGTCGTGTCCGACGTTGGGCCACGGGGCCGTGTCGATCGCCGACAGCATGCGCGACTCCAGGGCGCGGAAGCTCTCGGGGACGCTCTCGGGCCAGGTTCCGAGCGTGAGCGCCGTGAGGTTGAGCATCCAAGCCGCGCCGGGGTCCTCCGGGTCGTCCTCGGCGAGGTAGGCGAGCCACAGCGCGGCGGCGCTCTCCATGCCGAGCTGCTGGTTGTGGCGGCCTTCGTCTCCGAAGGGCACCAAGCACGCGCCGCCGTCGGCAGAGGCCAAGCAGTTGTCGACTTCGGCCTTACGCATCCAAGCCGTGGCGAGCACCTTGCGCACCCGCCCGCGCCACGTCGAGCCGCTGTCGATCGCGATCGCGAGCGACTGCTCCAGGTCGGCGATCGCCTCGTCCACGCGGCCATCCCGCAGACGCAGCCAGCCGCGCTCGAGCAGGTCGGTGATGCCCTGCTCGCCCTCGAAGGTCGTCAACGGCTCCAGCTCGTTGAGCCGTGTCTCGGCGACGAACCGGAGCGCGCTGCCCGGGAGGGTCGCCTGCCAATCGAGGGTTTCGGACGAAACAGCGGGGTGAAACGGAGGCGCGTCGCACAGCGCGGGACGGACCGGCGCTTCGGGATCGACACCGACGTCGGGCTTGGTGACCTGCCCGTCGGGGGAGGTGCACGCCACCCAGCCTGTCAGCCACACCAGTGCGTTGCGCATCCGTTCCCCCGATCTCACTATGCCCCGGCAGGCTAGCGCTCGCCGCTGTTGCGGCGGCGTTTTGACGTCGTCGCGTCAGGTGCCCGAGAAGCTGACGTCCTCGAACCACAGCGAGGGGCTGCGCGTCGTGGACCAAGCCCACACGTCGTTGGCGACGCCCGCGAGCTGGTGGAAGATGCGCAAGGTGTTGCCCGATACGTTCATTTCGGAGAGCTTCGCCGTCGCAACGCCGTTTTCGAGGAGTCCGCCCCGGATGCCGAAGCTGAAGTCGCCGGTGGTCGGGTTGGCGTTACCGCCCAAGAAGCCGGTGACGAGGATCGCGCGCGGCGCTTGGGTGGCCAGCGCGCGGGGGGCCTGGTCTCCCGGTGTGAGCACCCAGTTGCTCCGGCTACCGGTCGTCGCGGGGC
>JBEIFN010000354.1:0-3354 GCA_040382435.1 Alphaproteobacteria bacterium | reverse complement strand
CGCTTCCGAGATCCGGGGAGAGGCCCGCGTCGGTGCCGAGCGTGGCGACGAGCGCCGTCCAGTCCGCCTCCGACGTGATGACACCCGTCAGCGCGTCGACGCCGACGCCCTCGGGAACGCCCATGGGCGCGGCGTAGCCGAGCGAGACGAGCGAAGCGGTCGCCGTCCGATCGGCCGCGTCCGACAAAGCGCGACCGTCACACGTCGCCACGTCGACCGTCGACGTATCCCAACCGTCCACGGCATCCTTCGGCCCGCACGCCCAAACTCCGAGCAGAACCGCCCACAGCCGACCTTTCATCTGAGCCTCCGGGGAACCTAGCGCCGAAGCGCCACCGAGACCACCGCCAGCGCGTCTCCCTCGGGCGGCCGGAAGTCGAGCGTGACCGCACCCCAAAGGTCTGCCGTCACGGACAGCTCGCTCGTGCCCGTCGGCGTCACCGGAACCAGCGTCACGACGCGGGGCGACGCGGCGTCGAGGATCTCGACCTCCGCGGCGGCGCCGAGGCTCCCAGCTGCTGGTGCGACCGTCACCGCCAGCGTGTAGAACGCGCCAGGGAGCAGGCCTTCGAACCGCAAGCCCGCCGGATCGTCGGGCGTCGCGCTCACGAACGCCCCCAACGTGGACGGCGGCGCCGCACCGCTGACGTCGAAGCCCCCCGTCACCACGAGGTGGACAGGCGTCTGTCGGCCCTGATCGTCACGGAGCGGCCCGAGCGACTCACCGGCCAGCACCGCAGCGCCGGGAGCTGGGAGCGGCCACCGGTTCGCGCCCGTCGTGCCACCGAGCGCGACGACGACCTCTCCCTTCGTGTCCCAGCCGCTTTCCGGGGGATCGCGACGAGGGACGGAGCGGTCGAGCGCCTCCAAGATGTGCGCCGACCACAGCGCATAGCCCTCGTCGGAGAGGTGCAGGCGGTCGTCGACGAACAACGAGGCCGCGGGCGGCTCCCCGGGCGCCGGTGCGGTGGCGAGGAAGGGGGTCGCGACATCGACGTAGTGCAGCGTCGGATCGGCGCGGACGAGGGCCTGAATCCCGGCGTTGACCGCCTCGGCGCGGCTGTTGAGGTGCCAACGCAGCGGTGTGGGCGTGATCGCGACGAAGAAGATCGGCACGGCCCCGTCGACAGCACGGACACGCTGAACGAGGCAACGGAAGCCATGGACGATCGTGTTCGGATCACTCGGCGCGGTGACGTCGTTGGACCCCGCGAAGACGACGATGGCCGAAGCCTTGTGTGGGAGGACCAACACATCGGCGTGGGCGGCGACATCGGTGAGCAGCCCGCCGCCGAACCCACGCTGCACGCTTCCCCAGGGCGCGAGCGCGTTGGCAGCGTCTTCCCACCGGCGGATCGACGAGCTGCCGACGATCACCACCTGTCCCGGAGCGGGCGCGTCGCGGCGGTCCGAGGCCGTGAACCTCGCGTAGTCCGCCTCGTAGCGCTTGCCCGAGGTCATCGACATCACCGCGCACGCATCGTCCGTCCATCCCACGCGACCCGGGACCTGCACCTGGGCGACGGCGCGTGGTGACGATCCGCACGCCAGCGCGACCAGGCCGAGAACGCAGCGGTTCATGGACCCACCTCGAGTTCGATCAGGTTGAGGTAGGCAAACCGACCTTCGAGCCGCTGCACATCGATCACGATCTGCCCCCATGCGTCGGCTTGTACCTGCTCGAGCACCGTCACCACACCGTCGTTGCCGTCGTACCCGTCTCGGCCGACATCGGCGCCGCTCGTCACGACCTCGCCCGAGACGGGTGCTGCGCCCCCCAGCGCGCGAAAACCCGTCCGGCGGAGTTCTTCGTCCGTGGCGCGGCTCGCAAACAACCGAACGGTGTGACGCGCGCCCGGGGTGAGCCCCGTCCAAGCGAGCGCGCCGGGGTCGTCGGCGGTTTCGCTGTAGAAGAAGTCCGCGGTCGCCTCGGGCACCGCCAAGGTCTGCAGCAGGTCACCGGGCGGGGAGACGAGGCCCCCGTTCCGTAGGCCATTGGCCCGGAATCCGCCCGCGACGACCAGATCGACGGCGTGACGGACGCCGGTGGTGTCGACCAACCCGCGCAACGCCTCGCCCGCGAGGATCTGCCCTCCCCCGACGGCCGAGGACCAAGCGTTCCACGCGATGCCGAAGCCATCGACGGGCGGCGCGACCCAGCCGTCTTCGGGGTTGCTCGGACCCAGATCGACACGGAATCGGCGACCGACGGCGGGCCCGTTCGCTGGCGTCGGTCTCGGAGGCACGACGCGCGACACCGCGGCCGCCACCTCGGCGTCCCACACCGCGTACCCCGCGGCGGAGAGATGAAGACCGTCCGCGTCGAAGTAGCCTGCATCGGGCGGCGATCCGGCCGACGCGTTCGCGAGGAGGCGGGCAGGCACGTCGACGTAGCCGAGCAGCGGTTGCGCCCACGCATCGGCCGCGATGCGCGCGTTCGCCGCCGACGCGACGTCCCACGTGCTCCAGCGCGCCGGGGTCGGCGTGATCCCCACATACAGCACGGGCGTCGGGCCTTGTGCCTCCCAAACGCGCGACACGACGCACCGCCAGCCGTCGACGACCGCGTCGGCTGAAGCCCCCCCGGCGATGTCGTTCGTCCCGGCAAACAGCAGCACCGCATCGGGGTGGTGACGGAGGACCAAGTCGTCGAGGTTCGCGACGACGTCCGCGAGCACGGCGCCACCGAGGCCGCGCTGGATCACCCCCCACGGCGCAAGCGCGCTCCACGCGGTCTCCCAGCGGCGAATGCTCGACGACCCGACCGCCACGAGTCGCTCGCGCGTCGGCGGCGCCGCGTCATCCGCCGCCACGTAGCGGGCGACATCGGAGGCCCACACGCCGGCCGACGCCGGAACGCGGGCGCAGGCGTCGTCGTCCCCCCAAGGCAGCGTGGGAAGTGCCGTCTCATGGGAGCCGAGCCCTTGCGTGCTGTCGGAGGGCGACGGCCCCGAATCCTCTCCGCCCACCCCGCCGTCGACGGGAGGGAGCTGCGCGCCCGTGCACGCCGCGACGAACACCGTTGCGATGAGTCGACGCATCGCCGACCTCCCCTACCCGTCGTCACCGCTCGGCGCGCGAGGCGCAACCGCCGGCGCGGCGTGGCCGTCCGTCGTCGTCGGCGCCTCGGACCACGCGTGAAAGTCGGGCCACCGCGCCTTGGCGTCGGCCAAGCGCCGATCCGCCGCATCCTCCGCGCCGGCCGCGCGCAGCTCCTGGACCGCGAGCCACGCCCGCCACGGCGCCGTCGCGTCCACGTGGTTCGAGGTCACCGGCGGCACCTCGACCGCGGCGACCCCGAGCGCCGCCAAGGCGCGCAGCTCGGCGCGAGGCACGCCCAGCCGCCGCGCCTCG
>JBEIFN010000353.1:0-3359 GCA_040382435.1 Alphaproteobacteria bacterium | reverse complement strand
GATGTCGACGGCGACGGGTTTTGGGACGTCGACGGCGACAACGCGTTTGAGGTCGAGGTGTCGGCGGGCGGCCGGCGGTCCTTGTTCGTGTCGTGGGACGAGTTCGATCGCTGCGGCGTGAGTGACCTCGATGTCGAGGTGCTCGACGCGCAGGGCCAGATCGTCGGGCGCGGCAACGCGCGGCAGCAGGCGGACGGTGGCGCGTGCTCGCCCGTTGAGCGTGTCAGCTTCACGGCCGACGTCGCGGGGCGCTACCGGGTGCGGGTCCGCGGCGTGCGCGTCTCGCCGGTCGGCCTTGCGATCGACGTCGCGGTGCAGAGCGGTCGCCTGGTCGACGGTCAGGCAGCCGGCAGCATCGTCGATCCCGGGGTGCACGCCGGCGCGTTCACGGTCGGCGCGGTCGACGTCGCCGACTACCTCGCCGGGCCGATCGAGGGCTTTTCGAGCCAAGGCCCGGTGCGCTCGGGCGTGCCCAAGCCCGATGTCGTCGGTCCGGATGGGCTCGATGCGGCGCCGTATGGCCCGTCGGGCTTCTTTGGGACCTCCGCGGCGACACCTGCGGTGGCAGGTGCGATCGCCCTTGCGCAGAGCGAAGCGCCACAAGACGGACCGCGCGCGGCGGCGGACCGGGTGGTGGCTTGGGCGTTGCGCGCCGGAACGCGGCTCGACGATCCTGCGTGGGGTGCAGGGCGGGTACGGCTGCCGGACCGTTCGAAGCCCGCGCAGGAGCCGCTGGGATGTCAGGCGGTGCGCGCGCCGTGGCTGCTGGCGATCGTTGCGGTTTTGACGCTGCCTTGGCAACGCCGTCACCGCGTGTGACAATTGGCTGATCTGCGGCAAACCGCCGCAGCGACCCTGTCGAGGGAGGCTGTGTTGAACGCACGTTCGGTGCTTTGGATCACCGGGACGGCCGCCGTCGGGTGCGCGCTGCTCGCGCCGCGCTTCGAGTCGGTCACGCCGGAGTATGGCTATGTCGATGGTTGTACGCCGATCACGTTGGGCGGTGCCGACATTGGTACCGCGGCGACCGTGACGATCGCCGGCCAACCGCTGCTCGCGATCGCCGCCGCTGCGTACGACTCGGCCTTCCCCGAGTGGGCGCAGGACGTCGGGTTCGAGTACACCGGCCTCACCCCGCCCGCGCCGGGTGGTCAACCCGGCTACGTCGACGTCGTGATGACGATCCCTGCCGACAAGGAAGGCGGCGATCCGATCGTCCGCACCTTGGAGAAGGGCTTTTACTACCTCGCGTGTCCGTCTGAGGTGCACGTGGATGCGCTCGGGCTCCCCACGGCGGACGAGACGGGCGACACCTTTGGTCCCGTCGCGCAGCCCACCGACGCGGGCGCGACGATCGGCATCTCGGGGTGTGGCCTCGATGCAGCGACCGTCACCGCGGAGCTGCGCGATCCGGCGGACGGCTCGGTGGTCGCCACGATGCCGCTGCAAGCGACCTGCGGCAGCGCCGAGGTCGACTTCACGATCCCGCCCGAGACGGCGGCTGGCGCGTACTTCTTCACGCTGAGCAAGGGCGGAGTTGTCGTCTACGGCGAGTCCTGCTTCTCGGACACTGGGCTCGATTCGGGTGCGGACAGCGCCGCCGCCGATTCCGACGCGGCGGACACGGCGGCCTCGGCCACCGGGGGGTGCGCGTTCGATGTCCTCGTGACGGTGCAAGGGGGTGCCCCATGAGGTCGCTGCTTCTTACGCTCGCGGTCAGCTCCGCGTTCGTCTCCACCGCGCACGCCCGCGAATACGGCGAGACCCGCGGGCGCGTCCTCGACACGTTCGGTGACCCGGTCCAGGGCGCGGAGATCCGCATCGGCGGCGAGGAGCTTGCGGGTGAGCGCAACGCGATCACCGAGGCCGACGGTCAGTTCACGTTCGACACGCTGCTCCCGGGCACCTACGACGTGACGGTGTGGCTCTCGGGCCGCAAGATGGCTGAGGCGCGCGTGGTGGTCAACGCCGACCGCAGCACGTTCGTCGAGTTCTCGATCGACCCGCTCGCCGCGCCCGACAAGGTGATCGAGATCGTCTACGTCGCGCCGGTCATGGACGTCACCTCCTCGGCGATCAACCAGACGCTCGACGAGGCGTACCTGCAGAACCTGCCGACCGGTCGCTCGTACACCGACGTCGTCAACACGCTGCCGGGTGTGTCGGGTCGCATCGACACGTCGCAAGGCGGCGGCGATGGCAACCCGAGCGTCCGTGGTGAGGGCCAATACGGCAACACCTACGCGTTCGACGGTGTCTCCACGCGCGATCCCGCCACCAAGACGTTCGGGCAGTCGCTCAACTACGACGCCATCGAAGAGATCCAGGTCTACACTGACGGGGCGCCCGCCGAGTTCGGCCAGTTCACCGGTATGGCCGTCAACGTCGTCACCAAGGACGGCGGCGACGAGCACCACGGATCGGGCGCGCTGTTCTACAGCCAGCATGCTTGGGTCGGTAAGGAGCGGTTCCGCAAGCTGTTCGACCCCGGGACGGGCAAGGAGATCTACTTCGAGAACTCTCGGAGCTGGACGCCTCAGCTCAACGCGACGGCGGGCGGCCCGCTGATCAAGGAGAAGCTCTGGTACTTCGCCTCGGTCAGCGCGGATCTCAACATGTTCCAGGGCCGCAACGCGTGCCCCGCGGGCGTGGAGACCGACCTCGACGGCTGCAAGACGGCGCTCAACGACGACGCCGCGCGCGATGCGCGTCGTGCGCTCCAGTCGAGCACCTACGGCGGCAACGTGCTCGCCAAGGTCACGTGGTTCCCACGCAACGACCTGACGGTGCGCTTCATGTACACCGGCGACTTCTCGACCTCGAACCGCATCAACAACGGCGATCCGCTCATCTCGCCCGAGGCGGACGAGAACCGCAAGGATCAAAGCCACTTCGCGTTGATCACGACCACCTACGTCCCCGACAACGACACCGAGCTGATCGTGCGCGCGGGCTACAACCAGACGGCGATCGACGTCGTCCCGGTCAGCGGCGACCCCACGACGCCGGCGTACGTCGACGCCGCGGGCGTGCTGCGCGGCAACGCGCGCAACTTCGACGCCAACGACCGCTACCGCATCGGCGGTGGCCTCACGTTCAAGAAGACCGTGCACAAGCTCGGCGGTGAGCACGAGTTCAAGGTGGGCGCCGAGTACTGGTGGCTCAAGGCTGTGCGCGACTTGCGCCACACCGGCGAGACGACGCTGCCGTGGATTGGCGCGGACGGTGTCCCCACCGGTGAGGACGCCTTGGTCGGTACGGAGTACCAGGCCAACCCCGCGGCGGGACTGAACTGCACCCAGCCCGATGGGAGCGACTGCGGCTTCCGTCAGAACTGGACGAACGCCGGGCCGCTCGGG
>JBEIFN010000352.1:0-3363 GCA_040382435.1 Alphaproteobacteria bacterium | reverse complement strand
GGGGGGTGCGCGACCCACAGGGTGTGCCTCGCGCCCTTGCCGTTCGGGCGCGCTCGAACGAGGTGCTCCTCCGCCCGCCAACCGTTCCGGATCAACCGCGCGGTGAACCGCGGAGCAGGCGCCACCGACCACACCGTCAACACGCCGCCGGGACGCAGGGCTCGCGCGACGTGCCGCAGGCCGGCGTCGCTGTACAACGCGTCGTTCGCGGCGCGCGTGACGCCTTCTGGGCCGTTGTCCACGTCGAGCATCACGACATCGTAAGCCGCTGGCGCGCTGCGAAGGACGGCGCCGACGTCGTCATGGACCACGGAAACCCGGGCGTCCGAGAGCACGTCCCCAGTCAGCCCAGCGAGGGGCCCCCGGCACCAAGCGACGACCTCCGCCACCAGCTCTGCCACCACCACAGAATCTTCCGGACGCAGCCTGTCGACGGCGGCCCGGACGGTAAAGCCCATCCCGAGGCCACCGACGAGGCAGCATCTCGGTGGGCCGCCGTCCGTCAGAGCGGCGATGGCGAACGCCGCGAGCGCGTCCTCGGAAGCGTGCTGGCGGCTGTGCATGAGCTCCAGCCCGCCGACCCGGATGGACCAATCCGCCCCGCGTCGCCACAGCGTCATCTGCGGCCCACCGGGAACGGTGGCCTCCGCGATCGGAACGACCAGCACGGTGCCTCCACGGCCTCCCTTCACCCATCCCGCGCAGCCGCGCACGGAGCGGCAGGCGCCGATGCGGCCGGATAACGAGGGACTTCGGAGATTCGCATGAAGACCAAAGACGAGATCGTGGCGAACTGGCTCCCCCGCTACACCGGCACCGCGGTCGAGGACTTCGCCGACCACATCTTGCTCACCAACTTCCAATCCTACGTCGAGACGTTCGCCGCACGGTTCGACGTCCCGGTGCGCGGACTCGATCGGCCGATGCCCAACGCGACGAGCAAGGAGCACAACCTCTCGATCATCAACTTCAGCATGGGCTCGGCGAACGCCGCCACGATCATGGACCTGCTCCAAGCGCGCGCCCCCAAGGCGGTGCTGTTCCTCGGCAAGTGCGGCGGGCTCAAGCACTCCACCGAGATCGGCCACTTCATTCTCCCCATCGCCGCCATCCGTGGCGAGGGGACGAGCAACGATTACTTCCCGCCCGAGGTCCCCGCCCTACCCTCGTTCAAGCTGCACAAGTTCGTCAGTCAGAAGATCGTCGAGGCGGGCTACGACTATCGAACGGGCGTCATCTACACGACGAACCGCCGGGTCTGGGAACACGACGACGCGTTCCGGGCGCGCCTCCAGGCGCTCACGGCGCTGGGGATCGACATGGAGACCGCGACGATCTTCATCGTCGGCCACAAGAACGACATCCCGCGCGGCGCCTTGTTGTTGGTGAGCGACGTCCCGATCACCCCGGAAGGCGTCAAGACCGACGCCGGCGACAAGGCGGTGACGGCCAAATGGCAGCAGGCCCACCTCGAGCTCGGCATCCAGAGCCTGCTGGAGCTCGACGATCGCGGAGAGACGATCAAGCACTTCCGGTACTGAAGCCACTGTTTCCCGCCGGGCAACAGCGCGTCGCCACCTCCGCGCTCGTCACCGACGGTCCGCGTGCCTACAAGGCCGACGAGCCGCCTGACGCGGCCGCGGAGTGCCCATGACCACGTCCTTGTTCCAGCCCTACACGCTCGGCCGCCTGACGCTCAAGAACCGCGTCGTGATGGCGCCGATGACGCGCAGCCGTTCGCTAGGAAACGTCCCCGGCGACATCGTGGCGACCTACTACCAGCAGCGCGCGACGGCGGGCCTGATCATCACCGAGGGGACCGCTCCGGACGCCCATGGCACGGGGTACGCTCGCATCCCGGGCATCTACACCGACGCGCAGCTCGCGGGATGGCGTGCCGTCGCCGACGCCGTCCACGCCGAGGGTGGCGCCGTGTTCATGCAGTTGATGCATACCGGACGCGCCAGCGCCGAAGCGAACCTTCCCGCCGGCGCCCGGATCCTCGGCGCGAGCGACGTGCCGTTGACGGAGAAGATCTGGACCGACGCCGCAGGAGAGCAGCCGGCAGGCGCCCCGTCCCCGATGACGGACTCCGACATCGAGACCGCGTTGCAAGGCTTTGAGGACGCAGCGGCCAACGCGATCGCTGCGGGGCTCGACGGCGTCGAGCTCCACGGCGCGAACGGCTACCTCATCGATCAGTTCCTCAACACCGCCAGCAACACGCGCACCGATGGCTGGGGCGGGACCATCCAGGGTCGCCTGCGCTTCGCGGTCGAAGCCGCGCGCAGGACGGCGGCGCGCATCGGCGCCGACCGCGTCGGGATGCGGATCTCGCCCTACGGCGTCTTCAACGGCATGGTGCCCGACGCCGACACCGATGCGCTGTACGTCGCGCTCGCCGAAGCGCTGTCCGAGATCGGGATCGCCTACCTCCACGTCGTCGATCACAGCGCCATGGGCGCCCCGGCCGTGCCCGAGGCGATCAAGTCGGCCCTCCGAACGGCGTTCCGTGGCACGTACATCCTGTCGGGCGGCTACGACCGAGCGCGCGCCGAAGCGGACCTCGACGCCGGTCGGGGCGACCTCGTCGCGTTCGGGCGGCCGTTCCTCGCCAACCCCACCCTCGTCGCGAAGCTCGAAGCCAATGAAGCGCTCGCGCAGCCCGACTTCACCAAGCTCTACACGCCAGGCGCCGACGGCTACATCGACTACGTCTGAGTCCCCAGGGGACTTCAGGGGCCCGTGACGAAGCGGCCGGCCAGATCGGCCGCTTCAGGAGTGAGCCGCTCGCCGAGCCACACCCGCAGGCGGCTGTCGTCGTCGACCGCCGCCAACGCCCAAGCCTGCCGGGGAGGTCGGTCGGGGAGGGCGGCGAGCGCCACGTCGTCAAGGGCGAGCACGATCCAGCCGGACGGCGCGATCTCCGTCTGTGGTGGCGACGCAGGCCATCGGCCCGCCACCCGCCAACGCCCAGCGGAAGCGAAGTCGTCGATCGCGTGCTCAAACCGACCATCCACGTGAAACGTCCACTGCTCAGCGGCGCGCTCGGTCGGTGCCCGCGGGCGGAGTGGCCGCTCCGCCACCTCAGGCCGCAGCACGACGTGTCGCGTCAGCGTCCACCGTCCCACCAGCTCCGCCGCCACCGCCTTAGCCTCCGCGGGAGCCATCGGGGACGCCGCACGGTCGGCGGTCGGTGACCCGGCGACGTCGGTCGCCCGAACCGCGGACGAGGCGACGGCGGCGGTGGAGGGCGCAGCCGACGGGGCGGCCTGCTGCGGCGTGGACCCCGTCGCGCCGCACGCGACGGCCAACACCGTGATCACAAGGGTTGGAGAGCAAGCGTTCATCGCTCGCGAGGCT